>NZ_BAAABH010000008.1:0-131900 GCF_054767855.1 Clostridium sp. CTA-19
AGGAACGAAGTAAATAGTAATAACCACAACTGTTCACTATTCACTCTTAACTTTTAACTAAAATAATCTGTTAGTTATTGATAAAATATTAATTTGAGTTTTCTCATTTGATAAATGAATAAATTTAAAACTTAACTTGGAACCCTATATATAGAAAAACAACCTCAAAGGTCAACTTATACATTAAAATTTAAAACTAAAATAGAATCAGGTTATAAAATTGAAAAATGTTAGTGGGAAGTTAAGGATGGATATGCTTGTTAGTTTTTAATTATATGTAATTTATTTTGCATATTTTAGTAGTATAGAATGGAATACTAACATGTATTTTGTCTAAATTAAAAAGCTATAACTTGATAAAATATAAATTAAAATTCTAGACTTTAATCTTATATTTGGACAAAGAAAAAAAACTACCCATAGCGGGTAGTTTTTAATATATGAATTAAACTCTTTCCATATATTCTCCAGATCTTGTATCTACTCTTATTGTTTCTCCTTCATTTACGAATAGAGGAACTTGAACAACTGCTCCAGTTTCAACTGTTGCTGGTTTTAATACGTTTGTAGCAGTGTTTCCTTTTACTGCTGGTTCTGTATGAGTTATAGCTAATTCAACAAAGTTTGGAGCTTCAACTGAGAAAGCCTCTCCTTTGTAAAACTTAATTACAGCAAACATATTTTCTTTTAAGAACTTTATAGCTCCTTCAACTTTTTCATAGTTTAAAGGAATTTGCTCAAAAGTTTCTTGATCCATGAAGTAGTATAACTCTCCATCAGAATATAAGTATTGCATTTCTTTTCTTTCTATAACTGCTTCTTGTAATTTAGCTGTTGGATTGTATGTTGTTTCAGTTACTCCTCCAGTTATAACGTTCCTTATTTTTGTTCTAACGAACGCAGCTCCCTTTCCAGGTTTAACGTGTAAAAACTCTATAACTGTGTAAACTTGTCCATTCTCTTCAAAAGTAGTTCCTTTTCTTAAATCTCCAGCTGATATCATTGGTGTTACCTCCTAATATATAAATGTTACATCTATAAGCATATTTATTATACCCATAGATAAATAAATTAATACTACCTAGTAACTATATGCAAATTAAGTTTTTTGGTGATTTCGATAAAACTTCACAACCATCTTCTGTAACTAATATTAAGTCTTCTATTCTAACGCCACCAAAATTAGGAACATATATTCCAGGCTCATCTGTTATTACCATTCCTGGCTCTAATATTTCATTACTTCTAAAGCTAACCATTGGTGCTTCATGAATTAATCTACCAACGCCATGACCTAATCCATGACCGAAATATTCTCCGTAGCCAGCATCTTTTATTATGTCTCTAGCTATTTTATCTAAATCAAAGCATGACATTCCTGGTTTAACAGCTTTTAATGCAGCCTCTTGTGCATTTAGTACTATGTTATATATTTCTTTCATTTTATCATTTGGTTCTCCTATAACTATAGTTCTAGTCATATCAGAACAATATCCATCATACACTGCACCAAAGTCTAATGTCAAGAAGTCTCCTCTTTCAACTACTTTTTCCGTAGCTGTACCGTGTGGTAATGAAGATCTAACTCCAGATGCAACTATTGATGGAAATGATAAGCCACTTGCACCTAATTTTCTCATATAGAATTCAAGTTCTAACCCAATTTCTTTTTCAGTCATACCAGGTTTTATGAATTCTAACATATGGTCAAAAGCAGAATCTGCTATTTGTTGAGCTTTTTTTATTGCATGTACCTCATCTTTTGATTTTATTAATCTTAATTTTTCAACCATACCATTTAATGGCACTAATTCACAGTTAACAGCATTTTTATAGGATTCATATAAATCAAAAGTTAATACATTTTCCTCAAATCCTAATTTTTTAATATTAAGTTCTTTAACCATCTTATCTAAAAACGTTTCAAATGGTCTTTGATACTCATGTATTTCATAATTTTCAACTTGCTGATTTGCTTGTTCAGTGAATCTAAAATCAGTTACGAAAATTGCTCTATCATTTGTTATTATAGAATAACTTTCATCTCCTCTAAAACCACTCATATAGTTTCTGTTAATGTCCCCTTGTAATAGTACTCCATCTAGACCATTTTCACTCATGGTCTTTCTTAAAGTTTCTAATCTTTTAGTATACATAACAAATTCACCTACCCCTTTATATTTTGAAGAATATTTTATGGATAAGTCTATTAAGACAAAAAAATATTTAGCATTTTTGTCTATTTAATAATGTATGCAATATAGACTCAATAGCTAAAATGTAACCATAATATCCTAAACCACTTATAACTCCATAACATCCTTCACTTATAACACTTTTTCTTCTATACTCTTCTCTTTTATAAATATTACTGATATGAACCTCTATAGTTATAATGTTATATGCTTTTATGGCATCTAAAATAGCAATGCTATAATGTGAATAGGCTCCAGGATTTATAACTACACCATCATATATCCCTACAGCACTATGTAATTTAGAGATTATATCCCCCTCATAATTACTTTGGTAAAAATCAATTTGTAAATCTTTTATATCTAAAAATTTTTTTGTTATAATTTCATTTATTTGGTCTAATGTCCTATCTCCATATATATTAGTTTCTCTATTTCCTAATAAATTAAGATTAGGACCATTTATAACTAAAATTTTCATATGTAAAACCACCTTACCATTTTTATAGCCTACAACAATAATATTTTATCAAAAATACCTTGCCTTTGCAATTAAATTATCCCATATATTATCTAATATTTTTTAATTTTATACATTTTTTTACATACAATTTCAATAAATTTTATCCTAATCTTAGTTTGTTTATTAATTCATTTAAATTTTCATCAATATTTTCTCCTAAATTAACTATTATGTCTGCTTTGTTATATATATTTTTTCTTTGATTATACAATTTATGCATTTTTTCTTTATAATCCCCTCTTAACAATGGTCTATCTTTTGTATGTTTTGCTCGGGATAATAACAGATCAATAGGAACATTTAGAAAAACCACTTTCCCTTTTTCCTTAAGCTTATATAAATTATTATTATATATAGGCATTCCTCCACCTGTACTTATTAATAAGCTTTGATTTTTAGGTATTTTATTTATAAACTCACTTTCTAACCTTCTAAAATAATTTTCTCCTTTTATTTTAAAAATATCTTCTATTGTCATATTTTCATTTTTTGATATAGCCTTATCAGTGTCTAAAAATCTGTAACCTATTCTTTCAGCAACTTTAAAACCTAATGTGCTTTTCCCACTTAAACTCATTCCAATTAAAATTACATTTTTCATAAAACATTCCTCTTTAAAACTTAATTTTAATTTAATTATAGTATTTTATAATTAAATTTGTACAGTTATTTGTTTTTTATTGTATTTAGTGTAAATGTAATTTTTTCGTTATCTAGTATAGTTATATCATTTAATTCCAATACTTCTTCTGAATTTATTAAATATTTTGCAATTGGCATAAACTCTTTGTAAGTTCCTAAAAACTCCACTTCATATTTTGTTCCATTATCTATTGGCTCTATTTGTTTTATTTCTAGATCTTCATAAGCAAATATTAGCTCTAATGTGTCTACAAACCCATAATTTTTTTCCACTGTTGCTAAGGTTTCTTTGCTCTCATCTTCTACACTATTATATTTTACATATGTAAAAAGATTTGCAGACGTAAAAGCTATTACAAAAATTATAAACAATTTTAATTTCCAATTATAATTTTTCATTAAATCATCACCTTTATGAATTTTTCATTATTTTCTTCTATTATTGGTGAAATCGTTTTTATACTATATATTTCTTCTATTACTCTTACTGACTCCATATATTCTTTTTTATTATTAATTAATATTGTAAGTTCTATCTCATCACTATTTATTTTTATATTTTTTATATTTAAACTTTCTAATATAAAATTTGAATCTAAATCTTCTAAATTTTCTATAGTGTCAACATTCTTTTTAGGTAAATCACTATTTTCATTAAGTTCATTAACTTCATTAATATTTATTTGATTATCTTTAAATGAACATATATTATCTTTTATTAAGAATATATTTATTAATAATACTATAATCATAAAAATTTTTAATTTTTTAAATGTAATAGATTTAATATCTTTATTTCTTTTTTTATATACACTTGGAATAAATTCATTTTTCATAATATTATTTCACCTTGCTATTGCAAATTTTATCACTTGGTCTACTGTGAGAGGCAATAGTTCTACTACATTTTTTCCTTTTGTTAATTTTTCAATATTGTTTGAATTAAAATGATATATAGTTTTATTATCCTTAATAAATTCATCTAATAATTTATTAATTTTTTCAGTATCAGTAATTTTCATCACCTTATTAAATAATAAATTTTCCTTATTAACTTTAATAAAATAAATAAAATTTTTATATTGAAAAATCATTTTATACTTTTCTTCCTGTATATATTTTGAATAGTACTTTAAAACATAATTTTGTAAAAACTCCACTTTAAGATTTCTTGAATATCCTATCCTTTTGTCATTTAACAAACTATATTTTTTTTCATGAAAACAATATAAAATAATTTTAAATATATTATCCTTCTCTTCTAATACACTATATTTAAACATAACTTTATCTCCATATCTTAAAGTTACCTCATTTTTAACGAGAGATGATATTTGGTTTTTTTTAACCTTAGGGATAGATATAACCTTAATAAATAATTCTTCCCCCTCTACAAGTACGTTTATATTTTTATTTTTTAAATTTATAGAAAATATTTTATCAAAAGAATATTCTTCTTCTACTTTAAATTTATTAAATATATTTTTCTTAATTTTTACAGCTTTCGTATCATTTTCATTACCATAAAACACTATATTCATATATCTTAGCCCCTCTCTAATTGATCCTTAACAAAAATGAACTTAACTTTATTTTTATTAAGTTGTGGTCTATAATAAGTTTTTTTAATAGTTCCTATATCATATGGTCTAATTAATACTAATAATTCTTCATCTTTATCATACTTTATACTAGCATTATCATACGTAAATTTTAGTTTTTCTAAATTTTCTTTCGAATTTAACATATATTTATTAGCTTTTCCTAATAATACCTCTCTTTGTTTTTCCTCTTGAGATTGAGTTCCTAAATATTCATTATTAACAGAATAATATTTAGATAAAAATTCATTTTCACATATCATATATGAAGCTATTGTAATTACTAATCCGGTTATTATAATAACTGATATCATTGCAAACCCATTCTTTTTCACTTTATAATTGGATGCCATTTTTCACTCCTTTTCCCGTCGTCAGTTTCAATTTTAAAATAAACTAAATTTTCAATCTTTTCCGCTTCAAACTTTTTTACTCCTTTCAAAATATAATTTTTATAACCGTAATCATTGGGAATTTCTTTATTATCGCTGTTTAAAATAAATAGATTATTATTTATACATTTTATTTTTTTGGTTTTTCCATCTTTAAATATTAAAACAATACTGTCATCAAAAACCTTAACTTCACAAGGTCTTCTTTCAAGTTCATATTCAATAAAATATATAGCTTCTTCCAATTCTTGATTTTTTCTATTAGATTTAATATTCTTAAAAAACATATTGTTACTACTTATAAAAAGAGAACATAACACAGTAAGAATTATTACTAATATAAGTGATGATGTTAAAACTTCTATCAAAGTAAATCCTTTATTCTTATTTTTCATAAATTCCCTTAACAAAGGTATATTCCTTATTTTTTTCATATTCACCAATTCCTATTATTTTAGCTTTTACAAAACCATTATCTTCAGTAAAACTAATTTTAATATCACCTTTATCAGATATAATACTACCTATCTTTTCTCCATGATATTTTTCTAAATCATCAAAAGTTATATATATTTCTTTATTTGAAATTTTTTCAAGTTCATCTATAGATGTGTTATATACAATTATTTTTTCAATAGTATCTACTGATTTATGAAACTTTTTATCTTTTTCAAGCTTATTAGCTATACTTCTATTTACAACCATACTTTGTAAAATTAAAGTAACAGCTATTAAAATTATGCTCATAGCTATAACCAACTCTAACATCATAAATCCTTTTTTATTCTTTAATATGGACATAGTTAGTACCTACCATTATACTTATTTCTTTTTTTAATCCTGATTTACTTTTTAATCTTATAGTGCAAGCATCACTTACATATCCACCATTTTTTATATTTAATACATTATTATTGAATTGAGTTATGCTTACATGTTCTGGCAACTTTAAAGTTTCAATAATTTTTGATTTATTTCCTAATATTAAAACATTCTGACCTTGTAAAAATATATAGCTTGTTGATTTAAACCTTCTACTATAACTTTTACCATAATTTATAAAATTAACTATGTCATTAGCAGCGTATTCTAATGCTATTTTTTCTTCATATTTTTCAAAGCTTCTATTTGCAAAAGAAGAAATCATTAAAATAGATAAAATTATTGAAAGAGTAACCAAAACCTCTATAAGCATTAGTCCTTTTTTCATAATTTAAATTCACTCTCCAAAGCTCTTAAATTTTATAGTGTTCTAAACTTATTTTTAAAATTATTTTTCATAATTCAGATTATTTTGCATAAAAATATTTTAAAACTATTGAATAAGTTTAAATTAGAGCTTGTTTCCCTATATAACTTACATATTAATAAATTCAATCATATTTAGCATAGGCATTAACATTGCTACTATTAGTGTAGTAATTAAAATACCTACAATTATTATTGTCAATGGTTGTGTTATAACTATTGTCTTATCTAAAAACTCTTCTAATTCTTCACCTAATATGTCTTCTAATGTTTTAAAACTTTCATTTAATGTACCCGATGCTTCACCAATAGCTATAACTTCAATAAAAAACTGTGGAAAAAAACTTGTCTCCATTAATGATTGTGCACAATTATTTCCTTGGAAAATCTTTAACATAGCCAAATTCATTTTCTCTTTCAAATATATATTTCCGATGTTATCAATCGTATATTCTAAGCTTTCTACTACATTTAAACCACTTCTCATAAGCAAATTCATGTTTGAACTAAAGTTTTCTCTAAATGTTTTCATCATTAGATTCCCTACAACAGGTATTTTGAATAAATTTTTAGAAACTTTTTTATTTACATATATTTTATTTTTTAAAATGTACATAACAAACATAATCATAAATAAAACTATTATAACTTTTACTTTATTAACCTTTAAATATTTACTTATTACTATATAAAACTTAGTTATATTAGGAAGAGACCCTTTATCTAAATTAAATTGGTTTATAAATGTAGGTAATATAGATGTCATGAAAAATATTTGTATAACCAACCCTAATGATAAAACTATTATTGGATATATTAATGAGGATACAAATTTTCTTTTCAGTTTATATTTACTTTCATAATACTTTTCCATATTTTCAAAAACTTTTTCTAAGTTTCCTGTTTCCTCACCTAGTTTTATCATATTTACTAATAATTTAGGATATAAGTTAGAAAACTTTTTCATAGCTTTGTTAAAACTTTCTCCACTTTCCACTTCATTTTTTATAATAGTTAAGCTTTTTTTTATTTGTTTATTATTTATTCTATATATAACCAAATTTATAATTTCCACAAAATTCATTCCTGATTTTAAAGATATGCTCATATACTTACAAAACATAGATATATCTTTATATGAAACTTTGCAAAATATTTTTTTTAATTTACTATCCTTAATCTTATAAAATTTTATGCAATATAAATTATTTTTCTTTAAATATTTTAATAGCTCTATACTGTTTTCTGCAGTTTCATATCCACTTATATTATTTCTGTTTTTATCTACAGCAAAATACTTATACTTCATTTACTTCATCCTTACTTATACAATTCAATTGTAAGTTTGCTATATATTCATCATAAGATGTTAATCCTAATAAAACTAAATTCTTAAGTTTTTGAGATAAAGAATTTTCTTTGTTATTAAAAGTATATTTTCTTAGTTCATTTATATCTTCATAATTCATTATTAATTGTTTATGTTTATCTTCTAAAAGCACCATTTCATAAACCATTTTTCTACCTACATATCCAGTATAATTACAACATTCACACCCATCTGGTTTAAATATGTTTTTAGGCTCATCTAAATTTAAATCTATCATCTCTTCTTTTGTTGTTGTATGGATTTTTTTACAATTATCACAAAGAGTTTTTACTAATCGTTGTGAAATAATAAGTACCAATGAATCTATAACTAGATACTTTGGAACTTTCATATCTATTAATCTTATAATTGATGATGGCGCATCATTGCAATGCATAGTAGATAATATCAAATGTCCTGTTAATGACGCTGTTATAGCTATTTGAGCAGCTTTCTCATCAATTATTTCGCCTACCATTATCACATCTGGGTCTTGTCTTAATATGCTACTTAAACTTCTTGTAAAATTTAATCCTACATTAGGGTTTATATTCACTTGATTAGCTTTTTCTATTTCATACTCAACTGGATTTTCCACAGTTACAATATTTTTTCTTTCCCTATCCATACTCATAACCATTGCATATAATGTAGTAGTTTTTCCGCTTCCTGTTGGTCCTGTTAATAAAATCATTCCATTTTGAGATTTAAGAAGCTTTTTTATTAATTTCTTATCTTGCTTTAAAAATTCTAATTCATCTAAAGAATATAAATTAGAATTAGCATATAATATTCTTATTACTATTTTCTCTCCATAAATTGTTGGAAGTGAAGATACTCTTAAATCTAACTCCTTATCCTCATATATAAATTTCATTTTTCCATCTTGTGGTTTTAATTTTTGGCTGATATCTAACGAAGATAATATTTTAATTCTATATATAATGTTTTCATATATCTCTAGTGGAAACTCCTCTACCTTTACTAAGTCTCCATTTATTCTAATTCGTATACCTACAGTATTTTTTCTAGGCTCTATGTGTATATCACTAGCTTTTTTCTCTATAGCTTCTTTTATAACAGCATCTAAAATTAATACTGCTGGAGATTTGTCTTCTTCATTTGCTGTAAGTATTTGACTCTTATCTTCTTCCTTATGTTTTTCACTTTCTAATTTCTTTATGTTATATTTTAATTTTTCTTTTTCATAATGTCTGTTTATGAGATATAATATTGTTTTCTTATCTAAGATGTTTTGCTTTACATTTCTTAGAGAAACAAATTCTATTTCTTCTACTGTCTCTTCATCTAAAAAGTTAGATACAAACAAATATATATTGTCATTATCTAATTTATAAGGCATCATTATATAATTTAATGCTGTTTCCTTGGAAATAACTTTCATTCCAGAATCTTCAACATCTATATTTTCTGCGAATTTTTTCTCCAATGTTATCACCCCTATATTTGAAGTTATTTCCAAGTAAAATATGTATATTCTTCTTCTTTGTAAATTTTTTGTAAATTATATTTGTTCATTAATATAAGAAAGTTTATTTCATACTTCCACTATAGACAAATTTAATAAGTATTATATAATTGAAGTTAGTTAAATAGTTTCCTAATTATCTAATTATTACAATGATGTCTATTTTTTAAGAAAGGAGAAGTTTCTTTGTTTAATGATGTTTTCAAAGCACTGTCTGATCCTACACGAAGAAAAATTCTTGATTTACTCAAAAATAGCGATATGACTGCTGGTGAAATTTCAGATTCTTTTAACATATCCAAACCTAGCATATCTCACCATCTTTCATTATTAAAACAAGCAGATTTAGTTTCTGATGAAAGGAAAGGCCAATACATATATTATTCTTTAAACACTTCAGTGTTTGAGGATTTGATGAAATGGTTTATAGATTTGAGTAAAAGTAGTAAGGAGAAATAAATATGAAGAAAAAAAATATATTTATATTAACGTTAATAATTTTATCATTTATAATTTCTTTTATGTTCTATAACAAACTTCCTAATAATATTCCTATACATTGGGGGATTAATGGTGAAATAGATAGATATGGTCCAAAATATTACATATTTTTAGAACCAATTATTTTAGTTTTTTCATACTTATTATTTAAATTTTTGCCTAAAATAGATCCGCGAAAACATAACTATAAAAAATATGAAAAATCTTATGAAAACTCAATTTTTGCCTTTGTATTGTTTTTCTTTTCAATGTTTATATTAACATTGCTTGCTTCTTTAGGATATAATGTTCCAATAAGCAAATTTGTTCCCTTCTTTGTTGGAGTTCTATTTATTATTCTAGGTAACTATTTACCTAAATCTAGAAGCAACTTTTATTTTGGAATAAAAACTCCATGGACGCTTAGTGATGATACTGTATGGAGAAAAACTCATAGGCTTGGCGGAAAGCTCTTTACCATTACAGGTGTACTAACTTTAATTTCAACCCTATTATTCAATGGAACTACTTTATTTTCTATATTAATTACTTGTTTATTAATCTCTTCATTATTACCTTCAATAATGAGCTATGTCTATTTTAAAAATATTGAGAATAAAAAATAGAAGTCATTAAATATGACTTCTATTTTTTATAATATATAAGTATCTCCAGCACATATATTTTCTGCTGGTCCTGTCATCATTACTCCACTATCTGTTATTTCTATAAAAAGTCTTCCACCTGGTGCATCAACAGTAACACTTTTTTTAACAAATCCAAGTTTATTAGTAGCAACTACAGATGCACAACAACCAGTTCCACAAGCTAATGTTGGACCGGCTCCTCTTTCCCAAGTTTTCACTTCTATATGGCTATCATTTTTAATTTTACAAAAATTAACATTAGTTCCTTCTACGAATAGTTCATGTTTTTCAATTTTAGAACCTTCATTTACATTAAAATTATCACCATCATCTATTATAACAGTATGTGGAACACCCATAAGTAACGATGTTAATATATATTCTTTACCACCAACATTAAATCTTTTATTTATTATATTTTCATTATAATTAGCTTTAAAGTCTTTACAATCAAAAGATGGTTTACCCATATTTATTTTTACTCCTTGGATATCACCTTTACTAAAAATCAAATCAGCAATTTTTATTCCATCACCAGTTTGTATCTTCATAGTCTCTTTGCTTACATAGCCTTGTTCATAAACAAACTTTGCAAAACATCTTATTCCATTGCCACACATAGCTGCATAAGATCCATCTGCATTTATTATTATCATCTCTATATCAGCAACTTGACTTTTTCTTGCAACTAATATTCCATCTGCACCTATTCCAAATCTCCTATTACATAATTTCTTAGCTATCATTGATAAATCATTATATTGATTTTTAAAATCTTCAAAAACTATAAAATCATTACCTGCACCATGCATCTTGATAAAATTTATAGTCATAATCATTTCCCCCTATTCATTTTAATTTCTTAATAAATATAGTAAATTAAATTTTTATTTAAAATATCTGCTTATACGCACATACCTTTTTATGTTTGAAATTTAATTGTTTAATATAGGGTTCCAAGTTGACTTTTAAAATTATCCATTCCAAAACTTGAATACCTAAAATAGTGAGACATGCTTCGAATCACTTAAAATTCAACACTGTATCTTGTGTGAAAGTATTTTAAAGTTATTGAATAAATTTAAATTGGAGCTTGTTTCCCTATATATTTTAATATATTAATTATATAATAACACGATTCATTTACAAATTTCAAAAATCTTACCATAGTTATCTTTGTTAATGGTATACTATAAATATATTTTTATAAAAAATTTAAATAACTTTTATTTATAATAGTTATTTATTTCATATATTAAATTCCATAAGAAAGGATGATTCACATGGCATTAGATGGAATTTTTCTGCATAGTATAGTAAATGCATTAAAAGAAGATTTTTTAAATAGTAGAGTTGAAAAGATTAATCAACCGGAGAAAGATGAAATAATATTAACATTTAAAAAAAATAGAAAAACTCAAAAGTTACTTATTAGTGCTAGTTCTAATTTTGCTAGAATTAACATAACCAATAATAATAAAGAAAATCCATTAAAAGCACCAATGTTTTGTATGGTTCTTAGAAAATATCTAAATACAGCTACTTTAATAAATATAACTCAAATTGATAGTGACAGACTTATAGTATTGGATTTTGAAAGTAGTGATGAATTAGGTTTTAATAGTGTTTATTCTCTTATTGTGGAAATAATGGGTAGACATAGTAATATTTCTTTAGTTAGACAAAGAGATAATATAGTTATGGATAGCATAAAACATATAACTGCGGATATAAATACTTATAGGGTTTTATACTCTGGTGTAGAATATAAATATCCACCAGCTTCACCAAAACTTAATTCTTTTAATTTTTCCAAAGAAGATTTTAAAAATAGAGTTGTTGAATTATATAGTGAAAAAGCTATAGACAATAAATTCTTTACATCGATGTTCACAGGAGTTAGTAGTAACTTATCTAAAGAATTAATTTTTAGGCTTACTAAAAAAAATATTGATTTAAATTTAGATAATATAGAAAAAATCTATGATTTTTGTTTAGACATATTTTCAAAGATAAAAGAAAATGATTTTTTCTTTGCATCTTATTCAAATAATGGCATATTAAAAGATTTTCATTGTATAGAATTAACTTCTCTTGAAAATTTTCATTGTAAATCCTATGAAAACCCTTCAACATTAATAGAAGAATTTTATTTTGAAAAAGATAAACATGATAGATTAAATAATCGTAGCCATGATTTACAAAAAATTGTTAATAATAATATAGATAGAGTGAAGAAAAAAATTAGAATTTTACAAAATACATTAAAAGAATGTGAAGAAAAACAAAATATAAATCTGTACGGTGAGTTATTAACTTCTAACATATATTCTATAAAAAAAGGTGATAAATCTATAGATGTATTAAATTACTATAGTGAAAAAGAAGAATATATAACTATACCTTTAAATGAATTTAAAACACCTTCTGAAAATGTTCAAATTTACTATAAAAAATATACCAAATTAAAAAAAGCAGAAGAAAATGCAGTTGTTCAATTAAAAATTGCAAAAGATGAGCTTAATTATCTTGAATCAGTTATGGCTAATATAGTTAATGCAGATAACTATACTGAAATTGAAGACATTAAAAATGAATTAATAGAAACTGGATATATTGCTTTTAAAAAATCTAAAAAGAATTCTAAAAAGAAACCTTCTAAACCAATGCATTTTATATCTAGTGATAATATCGATATTTATGTAGGAAAAAATAATATTCAAAATGATTATTTAACATTAAAATTTGCTCATAAGAATGATATATGGCTTCATACAAAAAATATTCCTGGCTCTCATGTTATAATAAAATGTAACGGCGAAGTTCCTGAAAATACATTGCTTGAAGCTGCAAATCTAGCTGGTTATTACAGTAAAAGTAAAACATCCTCTAATGTTCCAGTGGATTATACAGAAGTCAAACATGTTAAGAAACCTTCTGGTTCTAAACCAGGAATGGTTATATATTACACTAATAAGACAATTTATATTACGCCAGAAATTCCTAAAGTCTCTCAAATATAAATTATAAATATAAAAAGGGTTAATTCAAACTAGAATTAACCCTTTTTACTATTTCTTTATATTATATTGATAATAATAACATTGTATTCTTCCGTTATATAATTTTCTATTCTTATCTGCTTTTTTACCAAAACATTTTTGAAAATCGTCAAAAGATGTTAGCGTGTAACATGACCAATCATTCAAATTGTTATACATATTGGCAAACTCTTTATATAATACTTTTACTTCATTTTCATCTAGTAATCTTTCCCCATATGGTGGATTTGTTATTATAAGTCCATTTTTCTTTCTTGAACGTACACTTTGCATTGGAAGTTTTTGAAATTTTATAATATCATCTACACCAGCTTTTCTAGCATTATCCATAGCAGTTCTTAGTACTCTACCATCTATATCTGAAGCCAATACTTCTATTTGTTTATTATTTTCTGCCCTCTTAGCACCGTCTCTAACTTGCGCCCACATTTCTTTTGACATATTAGGCCAAGTTTCACTTTCAAAAGTTCTATTTATTCCTGGAGCAATATTTCTCGCTATCATAGCCCCTTCTATTGCTATAGTTCCTGATCCACAGAATGGATCTAAAAGAATTCTTGAACCATCATATTTTGTAATTAATACCATTGCTGCTGCTAAAGTTTCCTTTAAAGGAGCATTTCCTGCATTTTCTCTATATCCTCTTTTATGAAGTCCAACACCAGATGTATCTATAGCTAAAGTTACAACATCTTTTAATATTGAAACTTCGATTTTATATACTGGACCGTCTTCATCAAACCAACTTGTATTATATTTTTCTTTCATTCTTTCTACTACTGCTTTTTTTACTATACTTTGGCAGTCTGGAACACTATGTAATGTTGATTTTACTGATTTTCCTATTACATGCATTTTTCCATCTCTAGGAATATGAAATCCCCAATTTACTGCTTTAGTTCCTTGAAATAATTCTTCAAAAGTTTTAGCAGTAAACTCTGCCATTTTTATAAATACTCTTTCTGCTGTTCTAAGATGTATGTTACATATTGCTATGTCCATCTCATCTCCTTCAAACATAACTCTTCCATTTTCAACTTTTAAATCTTCATATCCTAATTCTTTTAATTCCTTAGCTGTTATAGCTTCTAATCCAAATGTGGTAGTAGCAATAATTTCGTACATCATACTTTTAATCTCCTAGTTTTATTTAATCTTCTAATATATTGACTAAGTCTTCGCCGTCAGTTTCTTTTATTTTTACAAATATTATTTCTTTCTTTGATGTTGGTATATTTTTACCTACATAATCAGCTCTTATAGGAAGCTCTCTATGACCTCTATCTACTAATACAGCTAATTGTATCATTTTAGGTCTTCCTACATCTATTATAGCATCTAATGCTGCCCTTGCCGTTCTTCCTGTGTATAATACATCATCTACTAAAATTATCTTTTTGTTTTCAATTTCTATATCTATATGTGTATTTCCTACCTTAGGTTGTGCTGAAACTTCAGTTAAATCATCTCTATAAAGAGTAACATCAACACTACCTACTGGAACCTTTACTCCTTCAAATTTTTCTATCAATTCAGCTATTCTATTTGCTATTGGAACTCCTCTAGTTTTTATTCCTACTAAAATTACATCTTCTACACCTTTATTTTTTTCTATTATCTCATGTGAAATTCTTGTTAAAGTTCTTTTTATACCTGTATCATCTAATATTATTGATTTAACTTCCAAGACTTAAACCTCCCTATATCTTACTAATATTTCTTAAATTATCCAACAGCTTTTCAAAATACTGTGGTAATTGCGATGAAAATTCAACATATTCACCTTTTGTTGGATGTATAAAACCTAAATCTTTCGCATGTAAAGCTTGACCTTGCAATTTAAATTTTTGTTTTTTGAATCCATATACTTCATCACCTAGTAAAGGATGACCTATATGACTCATGTGAACTCTAATTTGATGGGTTCTACCTGTTTCAAGGTTACATTTAACAAGGGTATAACCTTTAAATCTTTCTATAACTTCATAATGAGTAACTGCATGCTTTCCATTTTTTACAACAGCCATTTTTATTCTTTCTACTGGATGCCTTCCTATAGGAGCATCTATTATTCCACTATCTGTTTTGATAACACCTTCAACTAATGCATAATAAGTTCTTGTTATGCTATGATCTTTAAATTGTTCTGCTAACCTATTATGAGCATTATCATTTTTAGCTATAACTAATATGCCTGAGGTATCTTTATCTATCCTATGAACTATACCAGGTCTTGCAACACCATTTATACCAGACAAATCTTTGCAATGATATAATAATGCATTTACCAAAGTTCCATTATAATTTCCTGGTGCTGGATGAACAACCATGTCCTTATCTTTATTAACAATAATAACATCACTATCTTCATATACTATATCCAATGGTATATCTTCAGCCTCTATTTCAAGTTCTCTAGGCTGTGGTACTTCTATATTTATTACATCTTCTAATTTTAATTTATAATTGCTTTTTTTTATTTTTTCATTTACTACTACTTTTTCATCTTCTATTAGTCCTTGAACATACGATCTAGACTTTCCCTCTAACTTTTCACTTATAAATAAGTCTAATCTTTTATTAATATTATCTTCATCTACTTTTAAAAGTATTTTTTCCATTAAATCTCGTCCTTTATTATACAAATTATTATAGCTACTGTACCTAAACTCACTAATATGTCTGCTACATTAAATGTTGGAAAATAATATACATCTTTATAATGTATACAAATAAAATCTACAACAAACTTATAAACTAATCTATCATAAAAATTTCCTAAAGCTCCTGCTATAATCATTGAAAATGCTATTCTTGTAAGCCTAAATGTTGGTTTTGCCTTTAATAAATAAAATATAATTCCACCAACTACAATAGTAGTTATTAAAACTAAAAACCATATCTTATCTTCTAATATTCCAAAAGCTGCGCCTCTATTTTCTAAATAATCCAATTTAAAAATATTATTTATTATTGTTATTCCATCTGTTCCTTTTAAATAACCTAATGCCCATAATTTAGTTACTCTATCAGCAAAAAATCCTATAATTATTATTAATAACTCTAAAATCATAAAACCCACCCCCTAAAAATAGACTTTAAGTATTTACTGTTAAAATTTCATTCTATTTTTTATATTAAGGTGTATATCTAGCTTTAGATATACACCTTAATATTACTAATCTAATATGGTAATTGATTCTTATATTGTGTATTACTGATACTTTCTATTGGGTCAACATAATAGTTATCATCATAATAATTATCATATTCTCCATCTATATCTATAAAACCATTAATACTTTCATACCCATTATTAAATTTATAAACAGAACTATCTGTTGCCTTATATGAATAATATGACGGCCTTTCACTATTTCTTAAATTCTTCATAGTTTCAATAGAATTATCTTTTACTTTAATTTCCTCATTAACCTTGTTTTCACACTCTATACAATTCTCAGCATATGGAATAAAACTTAGTCTTTCCTGTGATATTAATTTACCACATAAATTACATTTACCATAATCACCACTATCTATTTTATTAATTGCATTATCTATTTTATTAAGTATAGTCTTTTCATTATTTTCAAGTGCTATATCCCTCGTCATGTCAAATAATGCTCCTGCACTATCTCCTGTATGATCATCATATACAGATATCTCACTTGCCATTTCAGCATTAGTATTTATTGATTTTTTAGGTTTCAATTCTTCTATAACTTCGTTTATCTTTTGTTTTTCTCTTATAAGTCTATTTTTAAAATAATTAAGATCATTTTTATTCATAATACATCACTCCTTAAAAGTTAATGTGTAATCTTAATTATTGTTTGTTTATAAGAGAATTTTATTATACTATTTTTATTACATTTTTTCTATTTTTAATACATCTTTAAAATAATTTAGCGATTTTGGAAAAGATATATCAGTGCATTCATAATTTTTTATTATAGTTTTTCCATGATTCTTGATTGCTGCAACTAGAAATGCTAATGCAATTCTATGATCATTATAGGAATCTATTTCTATATTTTTTTCTATTAAATTATTTATTGGTTTAATCTTTAAATTATATTTTCCATCTATAGTAGATTCAATTCCCATGTTTTGTAAATTTTTAATTATAGCTTCTACTCTATCACATTCTTTATACTTTAATTCTTCTACATTTTCAAACAAAGTATTTCCTTTAGCAAAAGCTGCTAAAACGCTTAAAATTGGAATTTCATCTATTATATTAGGAATTTCATCACTTTTCACTGTAACCCCATTCAAATTAGAACTCTCCACATATATATCTCCTATAAGTTCCTCATTTAAAAAGCCAGTTTTGTTTATAGATATATTAGCCCCCATTCGTTTTAATATATCTACATATTTAAGCCTTCCATCATTTAATAAAACATTATTTAATTTTATTTTAGATTTTTCAGATAAAATAGTAGACCCTATTAAAAATGCTGCACTTGACGGATCGCCAGGAACAAATATATCTTTGCTCTCTATATTTGAATTTTCAATAGAAATTTTATTATTATTAATATTTATATTAGCATTTAAATACTTAAACAATTTTTCAGTATGATTTCTTGTTTTGTGAAATTCAGTAACTATAGTTTTTTCACTGGCTAAAAAACCAGCTATTAGTATTGATGATTTAACTTGTGCTGATGGAACTGTCATATTATATTCTATGCCCTTCAACCCGTCATTCTTATTTATTAGTAATGGAAGTTTTCCATTTTTAGATTCTATATGTCCATTCATAAGCGTTAATGGCTCAATAATTCTTTTCATTGGTCTATTTTGTAATGAATCATCACCAACTAATATAGCTCTAATATTTGCTCCACATAACAATCCAGAAATCAACCTTATTGTAGTACCTGAATTATTACAATTTACAGTACCAATATCTTTATTAAAATTAGCATAACCTGGAGAATCAACATATAAAACTCTCTTATTATCTACAATCTTCTCAATTACTATAACTCCAAGTTTTTTTATTATTTCTAAAGTCGTTAAACAATCTTTACTAAAAGAAAAGTTTTCTATTTTATATTTACCTTTAGGTATGCATCCAATAATAAGTGATCTATGTCCTATAGATTTATCACCTGGTATAGTTAAAGATATATCCCAATTTTTCTTGCTACCATATACACATATATCCATATTTATACTCTCCTAAAATAAATTTTCTATTTTTTTTATATTAGAAATTATTTCACTTAAGTTTTCTATTGATATTGTTTGTTTGGCATCGGATATAGCTTTATCAGGATTTATATGACTTTCTATTATAACGCCATCTCCTCCTGCTACAATTCCTGCTAAAGACATTTTCCCTACAAGTTCTCTTCGCCCTGTACCATGACTTGGATCAACTATTATTGGTATGTTATAATTTTCTTTTATTGCAGCAACTAAGTTTAAATCTAATGTATTTCTTGTATAAGTTTCAAAAGTTCTTATACCTCTTTCACAAAGAACAACATCTGGATTTCCACTACTTATTATGTATTCTGCTGCATTTAGCCATTCTGTAAGAGTAGCACTCATTCCTCTTTTTAAAAGTATTGGTATATTATAATTTCCAAGTTCTTTTAAAAGAGTATAGTTATACATGTTTCTAGATCCTACTTGTATCATATCCAAATGCTCTGCACAAGATTCTAAATCTCTTGCATCCATAATTTCAGTAACTATTGGCATATCAAATTCTTTTCCTACTTCATGAAGTATTTTAACACCTTCATGTTTTAGTCCTTGGAAATCATATGGAGAAGTTCTTGGTTTAAATGCCCCACCTCTTAAAATTTGCACACCACATTTTTTTAATCCACTAGTTATTTTTCTCATAGTTTCATAATCTTCTACTGAACATGGTCCAGATATTATAACTTTTTCTGGTCCACCTATAACTATATCTCTTACTCTTACATTTTTCTGTTTTTTAGACTTTTTATCTTCCAATAACATTAAGTATCACCTACATTGACTTTAACATATATCTTAATATGTTATTTGAATTCTCTACTGCTATATCCTTAAATTTTTCATAATCTATGTGAGCTCCATTATTAGCATTATCTGATATAGATCTTATTACTACAAATGGAACATGATTTAAATATGCAGCATGTGCTATACTAGCACCTTCCATTTCACATGCTAATGCATTAAATTCTGAATTTAACCATTTTATTTTTTCAACATTACCAATAAATTGATCGCCTGAAACTATTCTTCCAACAAAGCTTTTATGATTTTTCAATTGATTGCATGCTTCTTTGCATAGTTTTACTAATTTTTCATCACATTTAAAATCAAAAACATCTAATCTCGGTATTTGACCAATTTTATCTCCAAATGCAGAAGTATCCATGTCATGTTGTACTAAATCTGAACCTATAACTATATCTCCAGGATATATTTCCATACCTATTCCACCAGCTATTCCAACATTAATAACTTTATCTACATAATAATCATCGCATAAAATTTGAGTGCAAATTGCAGCATTAACTTTACCTATTCCACATCTTACAATAACAACATTTTTACCGTATAATGTTCCTTTGTTAAACTCCATCATTGCTTTATTTTTTTTGCTTTCTATGTCCATTTCATCTATAAGACCTTTTACTTCTTCGTCCATTGCTCCTATAATTCCTATTACCATTTTAAAAATTCCTCCCTATACTTTTATCAATTGCTTTTAAAATTTCTTCTTCATCAACCTCTATTTTAGTTAAACATTTATTAATGTCCTCTAAAAGGGTAAATTTGATTTTATTATTTTCCATTTTCTTATCATGATTTATAGAATACAAAAATCCTTTTCTATTGTCAACTTTATATGTTGTAGGAATATTTATTTTTTTATAAAGAGTTTCTAATTCTTCATAAAAACTTTCATTTAAATTCAATTTATCTTCGGATATTTTTATTGCAACTAGCATACCAAGTGCTACTGCTATTCCGTGACTTACTTTATGATTAGAGTCAATTTCAATTCCATGACCTACTGTATGACCAAAATTTAATATATTTCTATATCCTAAATCATTATAATCACTTTCAACTACTTCCGATTTTATTTTTATACATTCCTTAACTATATGTAATAATTTATCATTTTCAAGTTCTAATATACCTTTTAAATTATCAGTAATATATTTTAAGATCTCTTGTTTTTTTATGACTCCATACTTGATAACTTCACATAATCCATTTATAAATTCTTTTTCTTCTAATGTTTTTAAAAAATTTACAGATATGAAAACAAAAGTTGGGTCATAAAAAGTGCCTATAACATTCTTTACATTGTTTAAGTTATATGCAACCTTTCCACCTACTGAACTATCTACTTGAGACAAAAGCGTAGTGGGAATGCTTACATATCTTATACCTCTCATATAAGTAGCAGCTACATAGCCTGTTATATCTCCAACTATTCCTCCACCTAAGGCAAATAAAACTGTATTCCTATCGCAATTATTTTCAATAAGAAATTTATATATTCTATCTATTGTTTTATAACTTTTATTTTCTTCACCTTCATCCATGACAAAAATATCATAATGAAACTTTCTCATAAAAGATTTAATATTTTTCTTATATATAGAGTTTACTTTACTATCAGTTATAATAATAAATTTGTCTGTATTTTTGATTTTATTTTCACTCAAAGCTAAATATAGTTTATTTAAGTCGTTGTCCATATATACTTTATAAGGTCTAATATTGCTTTTCACAGTGATTTCTTTCACACCTATCACCTCTCATATAAATCTTATAAATTAAATTTTTTACAAATTATTACTTATTCATTTAAAATATATGTATATTATATCATATTAAAAAACCATATAATAAAATTATTTACATATTTAAACTTTAAATAACAAAAAGACTTCTAAAGTAATTCTACCCTAAAAGTCTTATTTTTTTATTCATTTACAAAAAAACTTTTTATTTCATCTAATTCCTTAGCATCGTAAGCAATTTCTTGTGTATTAGAATCTATTTCCTTAATATTTTCTATTGCAACTTCTTGTAAAACTTCATCTACAGCACTAGAAATGTTATAATTTTTATCAAAATCTTTTTCTAATGTTTCAAACATTTCTATTTGACTTGTCATAAAGTTTCTAAATTTAGTTCTAAATTTTAAAAATTCTTGTTTTGTTTTATCAAAATCATCATTTATTTGAAGTACATCGTTATGTGATTTATCTAAAATCCTCTTTGCTGTTTCATTTGCATTTTTAACAATTAAAGTTGCCTCATTCTCTGCAGTTACTTTTGCTTGCTCAGCAGCATTTTGAGCTAGCAATAAGGTACTTTGTATAGTACTTTCTATTTTGCTATAATGTTCCAACTTATCCTGGAAAACTGTTATTTTTTCCTTTAATGTTGTATTTTCTTTATATATAGCTTCATAGTCCTCTGCAATTTTTTCTAAAAATTCCTCTACTTCTTCTGTACTATAACCTCTCATAACTTTTTTAAATTCTTTATTGTTAATGTCCATTGCAGTTAACTTCATAATTTAACTCACCCCTAATTAATTGTACTTTTTTATGGAAATTTTAAATCTATCACTATTAGTTTTCCCTATAACTTCTCCTATTTTAAATTTTCCATAAGTTCTAATAGTTACTATATCCTCTTTAATTATAATTTTATCTTTTCTAGTTTCTTCTACGTAATTTATTAAAACTCTACCACATTGTATTAAATCTAACGCCTTACTTCTAGATATATTACAAATACCACTTATAATATTATCTAATCTTAAAGAAGTAACTATTATAATTTTTTCTTCAAAGTTTATTTTAGGTATGTTTAAAACATTATCCTGTAGTTCAATAACTTCACAAGGACATTTTCCTATAGAATTAAGATTTAACATTAAGAAATCTACAATTTCTTCTACTACGGGAACATAGGCACTATTATCTTGAACTATCAGATCCCCTAAAAGTTCTCTTTTTATTCCTTGAGCCATTATAGATCCTAAATAATCTTTATGGCTTAAATTCTTAAATTTTGACTTATTTACTATTTTTAATAATACCATAGGATAATAACTCGGTATTTCATAACTACTTATAGAAATCATTACTCTTTCACATTCTTCAAATATTCCATTGCAATATATTTTTATATCAATGCTTTTTTCTATGGATTTGAGTTTATTATAAATCCCTCTATATATAAAAAATCTTGAATAGACTACTTTATTAGTTTTATCCGCTAATAAAAGCTTATCATATAGTTTATATATAATATTTTCATCATATCCACTGAAATGATTCAAAAATTCTTTTTTATTCATCATATATTATAGTATTACCATTAATAGCCTTAATATTATACTTTCTATAATATAAATTAAAAAATATGCAATGATTGGCGAAAAATCTAAAAGAAATCCTTTAAAAAGTTTATCATTGATTTTCTCGCACGGAACCATTATTGGCTCAGTAATTGTTCGAACTATAGTCCCTATTTTCCCATAACGAGCATTCGGCACCCAGGATAATAAACATTCTACAAGTATTGCTACCTTTATTACCTCAAAAAACATACTTACTATTCTTATTATAAGCACTAGTTTAACCCTCCATTATCTTTGCAAACCAAAAAGCCCCTTGCTTGACAACTCATTTTTTAAATCATTAGTTACCTCAACATTTGAGGGACACAAAATAAATACACCTTTTTCAACTTGTTGAAGATCTCCTTCTAGCGAATATACTGCACCTATTAAAAAATCTAATATTCTTTGTCCAACTTTTTGCTCTATACCATTTATATTTACTAAAACTATTTTTCTACTTTTTAAATTATCTACAATTGATTTAGCCTCATCATAATTTTGTGGTTTTATTATTACGACTTTTGCTGAAGTAGCTGTGTGTATATTTACTATTTTATTTTGCTTTTTATTTGTTCCAAAGTTCTCAATATCTAATTCATTTTCTTCAAAAATTTCTTCACTTGTTGCTGAAACTTCTTCTTCCCCTTCTTCTAAATCATCTTGAACCCCTATTCCTATTGCATTGGCAAATTTATCCCAAATCTTTCCTTCCATTAATATGTCTCCTCCCACTTTAAATAAATTTAATTTAAATCATAATTTCTTTTTCCAAATAAAGCTGAGCCTATTCTAATCATATTGCTACCTTCTTCAATAGCATATTTATAGTCTCCACTCATTCCAATAGATAAATATTCCATAGATACATTTTTTAATTTCTTTTCTTTTAAATTATCAAATATATTTTTCATATCTGAAAAATACTTTCTACAACTTTTTTCATCACCTTTAGGTATAGTTGCCATAATTCCTCTTACCTTTACATATTCACATTTTTCAACTTCTTGTAAAAGTTCATCTAGATGCTCTAACATTATACCTGTCTTACTTTCTTCCCTGCCTATGTTAATTTGAATCAACGTATTTGCTATAACATTTGATTTTGAAAATTGTTTTTCTATTTCCTGTAATAATCTTACACTATCTAATGAATGTATAAGTTTTACTTTGTTAATTAAATATTTTACTTTATTTCTTTGTAAATGACCTATTAAATGCCAACTAATATCTTTTGGAAGCTCTTCATATTTTTCAATAAGTTCTTGAACCTTATTTTCTCCAAATTCTCTGCAACCAGCATCATATATCTCTTTTATGTCTTCTACAGGTTTTGTTTTAGAAACCGCTACAAGGACAATGTCCTTCGACAATTCACTAACTACATTTTTATAATTTTCCTTTATCGTCATTATAATATCCTCCTTAAACAAGCATATTATTCTATTTTAAGCCATTTTATAAATTAAATTTAATTATATATTATATTTCGAATAAAATTCATAAAGTTTAAGCTATTATTTTTATTTTTCTCAATTAATATTAGTATTTTAGAAAATTTATCTATTTTTCTTATTATAATGCTATTCTTTTTAGCATTCAATAATTCTAGCTTAAATTCAATTAAATTTATTACTAATATTAATTCTATAAATATAAGTAATTAAATTATTTGCACTAAATATTTTACGTAAAAATATAAATTTGTTAAAAAATCTCAATCTTTATCAATATATTTATTATATTCTTCATTTTAAACAAAAACTCCTTCAAAATACGTAAATATTTGATACTATTTTTCCATATTTTCAGTTAAATAATTATTTTTTATAATACCACTATAAGCTGGGATTTCCAAAGATGACAAAGTCTCGATGTCAACATAACACTCTCTTCTTTTTAATGCCTTAACATGATTTTCTTGAGTTGTTAAATAGTTTTCCATAACATCTTTATTACCTATTGCAGTTATATAAAATGGAGCTACTACTTTTATTCCTCCTACATTTATGTTAGAACCTGCACAAAATCCATAACTGCTCGATACAACCCTATAATCATTAACAGCAATAGCTTCTGCCCCTGCATTTCTTAATTCATTTATTACTTTAATAATATCTTTATCATGTATCAACATGTCTGATGTATACTTTTGTCCAAAAGCAACTTGTGGAGCATCATTTAATGTTATTTTTATTCCTTCTCCTTTTACCTTTGATGTTCCTAGTAATAGTTTATTGTCATTAAGTTCTTTATCTATTTCTTGCATTACCTCAGATGTATAATAAGAACTTTCTTCATATTTCTTTATCTTATTTTCTAAGAAATTTAATTGATCTTGTAATGATATAATATCTCTTTGCAAATTTGCTTTTTCATTGTACGCTTCTTCATATTGATCCATATCAAGATATCTAGTATTATCCCCTATTTCTATATTCATCGAAATTAAAACGCCAACAATTATTGATGCTATAAATACAAATAGAGTGGCTTCATTGTTTCGCACTTACATCACCTCAATTATGGAACTTAGTTTTGTCTAAAAACAACCTTCTTACTATAGCGAAGTTGTTAAATATTCTTCCTGCAAATACTATTATTGCAGCCAAATATACCGGTATGCCTAATTTTTCTCCTAAATACACCATTGCTGCTGCTAGCAATGCATTTCCAAAGAACCCTGATATAAACACATCAGCTCTAAAATTTTTATTAACCATAGCTCTTATTGCTCCAAAAACCGAATCTATACAAGCAAATATAGCCACTGATATGTAAGGTGAGAATTTCACTGGAATATTTATATTAAAAACAACACCAAGTATTATTCCTAAAACCAAACCTATAAATATTATCATTTAATCACCCCTTATTCATTGTCAACTTGTTTTACATATTGAAACTGTTGAGTTTCATTAGTTTTTTTAACCAAAATATCATCTTTCATTTCATAAGTCACATCACAGGTCTTTTGAAGTTTTGATGGGATATTACCTGGAAAATTAATAGCACCTTCTAAAAGCTTTTTATTTCCTATTGCTTTTATTACCACCCTGGCTGTAGGTGAGATTCTTTCATTATTTATAACAATAGTATTACTGCCTGCACTTCTTATTCCACTTCTACTTGTAAGTCTTATATCATTTATAGAAATAGCTTCTGCATCTGCAGCATTTAACTCATTCACAATTGATAACAAATCCAAATCGCTAATGGGAGTAACTTCTATACTGTTATTAAACAAATTACTTTTAGGGGTTATATATATTGTTATACCTGGACCTTTAACATCTACATTTCCACTTTGTAACCTGCTTTGTTGCAACTCATCTAACAATAAAGTACTTTCCTCTGTCCTACCAGCTGCTGCACTTTCAAATTCTTTAGATTTTGATGTCAATTCATCTATCTTTTTTTGAAGATCTTCTTTTTCTTTCTTTAAATGCTCATTTTCTACTAAGATTTCACTGTTATTGGTTGTATCATCTTTTCCAGCAATCTGTTTGTTTAAAGTTTTTATTTGTACTGTTACTAAAAAACCTAAAACTAAAAATATGCTACCTACTATAAGTTGGTTAGTTACCTTCTTCAATTTTAAGCCCTCCTATTAATTTCTATATATAACTGGATTACCATCAAAACTTACATCTACATACCCTTTTATTCCCTGCAACTGTTCATTTTTTAATATATTGATAGCTTTAGTAAGTTTTTCATTTAGATTTTCTTCTGTTCCAATATTTATATACAAGTCACCATCGCAATATAATTTTATATCTACAAAATTATTTAATCCTATAGTATTTATTTTTCTCTTCTCATTTTTATTATATTCATAAATTGTATTACATAAATTATTTATTGTTGATATTCGTTCTGGATTTTTAAGTTCTATTTTACCACCTAATTCTACATTTTTAAACTCTAAATCATTTATATAAATTAGATTGTTATTCTCTATTTTTTTTACTTTTTCTAAAACTATACCATCTTTATCAATAATAAAAAATTCCTCTTTTGATTTAATATAAAAGCTTGCTTGTCTTTCAGTAACTACAATATTTATTTTATTAGGGAATTTAGTTTTTATTTTAACATTTGTGGCATATGGATTATTTTTTATATTTGATATTGCTTCATTTTTTTTGGTTAAAAATATGTTTCTACCAACGGCAATTTTAGAGGCTTCTATTATATATTCAGTCCTTAAATTTTGATTTCCTTCAACCTCTATTGAAGCTATATTAAAATAAGGTAACTTTAAACATAAAGTTATAAGGATACTAATAAGAATTATTAAAAAAGTTGCGGTTCTTTTAATTCTTTTAATTTTTTTCTTTTTCTTTAATAGTTCTTCCTTATTCTCTAAAATAGATTTTTTTTTATTTTTTACAGTCAGCATATCTTCTTCACCTATTTTTCACAAATTTACATTTTATTGATTTATAGTTAATTATATACCATTTATACATTTTTTTAAATATTCACAGAACACCACTTATATGATAACACTATTTTAAATTAAATTCATTATAAAAATCAATTTAATAGCATTATTAAAAGTTCAATAAAAACAAATAAAATTGACACAAACCATGTCAATTTTATTTTTAAATCATATTATTTTATAAGCTTTTATAATTATTCTGCCTTGTAATATTTAATAATATCCCCATTGCTGTCATATTTATAACTAAGGATGAACCCCCATAACTTATAAAAGGAAGGGGAACCCCTGTTGTAGGCATTGAAACTGTAACAACTGCTATATTTATAATAGCCTGCAATGTTATTATAGCAACTATTCCTGTTGCAAGCATTGTGCCATAAATATCTTTAGATTTTAAAATTGCAATTAATCCTCTCCATAAAAATAGTATAAAAAGAATTACTACAAATGCACATCCTATAAACCCTAACTCTTCTCCTACAATGGCAAATATAAAATCTGTATGTGGTTCTGGTATATAGAAACATTTTTGTCTTGACTGTCCTATACCAACTCCTGTAAGTCCACCAGACCCTAGCGCAAGTAAAGATTGTATAAGTTGGTATCCATCTCCTTGAGCATCTTTCCACGGATCCATAAATCCAGTTACTCTTCTTAATCTATAAGGCTCAAATATTATAGCTACTACGCCAAGTGCAACAATTGGCAAAAATATCTTTGCGAATTTTTTCATCTCCACACCTGATATTAAAAGCATAACAAGTGCTACCATCATTGTTATAGCTGTGATACTTAAGTTCTTTTCCGCTAATATTAAACCTGCATAAACCCCAGCTACAGCTAAGCAAGGAACTATTCCTTCTTTAAAACTTTTTATTTTTTCACCTTTTCTATCTATGAACATTGCTATAAATAGTACAACAACATATTTTGCTATTTCAGATGGCTGAAAACCTAGTGGTCCAAGACTTATCCATCTTCTAGCACCATTAACTGGTGGAAAAACAAATACTAATAATAATAATACTATTGTTATTATCATTAATTTACCTGTATATCTTTTATATTTATGATAATCTACGTTCATAGTAACTATCATACTTATAACCCCTAAAGAAGCCCACATTAATTGCTTCCAAAGATAAAATTCTGCATTATTATTTTTAAATGCTGCAGAATATGAACTAGCACTATAAACCATAAGCACGCCAAAACATACTAAAGTCAAAATTATAGCAAAAAGTATAAAATCAATTTCCCCTAGTTTTTTTTTGGTTTTCTTCATATTTCATTTCCCCCAATACTATTTTAAGGTGTAATTGATAAGAAACCTATTAAACAAAGAACTACTGTAATTATGGAAAATACAGCAACTATTTTACTTTCATGCCATCCTGATAATTCAAAGTGATGATGTATTGGACTCATCTTAAATACTCTTTTCCCTGTTAGTTTAAAGGATATTACCTGTATTATAACGGATAAAACTTCTAAAACATAAA
Organism: Clostridium sp. CTA-19; assembly: GCF_054767855.1. Classification (NCBI taxonomy): domain Bacteria; kingdom Bacillati; phylum Bacillota; class Clostridia; order Eubacteriales; family Clostridiaceae; genus Clostridium; species Clostridium sp. CTA-19. The sequence continues at coordinate 29,001 of NZ_BAAABH010000008.1, forward strand.
TTCCTCCAACTATCAAAATCAAAATTTCTAATTTTAGCACCATAGCTACTGCAGCTATTGCACCACCTAACGCTAGAGAACCAGTATCCCCCATAAAAATTTGTGCTGGATAAGAGTTATATCTTAAAAATCCTAATAACGCTCCTGCTACAACTCCGCAGAAAATTGCTAAATTATAATATCCCATACCAAAACTAACCAATGCAAAAAATGTCATTACTAATAATGAAACAGAACTTGCAAGTCCATCTAATCCGTCAGTTAAGTTAACGGCATTTGTTGTTGCTGCAAAATAAAATACTATAAATGGAATAAAGAAAGACCTTAAATCTATAGTTCTATTTATAAACGGAATTATTATATCTGTACCCATTCTTTGTGATGAATAATATCCTAAGAAAATAGCTAAAGCAACTAATAATATCATCTTTTGATAAGATTTTAATCCTTCATTATGCTTGTGTATTATCTTTAAAGAATCATCAATAACACCTATAATACCAAAACCAACTAATGAAATAAGAGCAATCATTGCCTCTGGTTTAACATCTCTTAATATTATAACCATAGTTATAACTGTAGCTAAAATAAATATTATACCGCCCATTGTAGGTGTACCAGCCTTCTTTAAATGGCTTTTGGGACCTTCTTCTCTAATACTTTGACCAAATTTAAATTTGGTAAGTAAAGGAATCATAACTGGTGATAAAATTAAAGTAACTATTAAAGCTATTAAAACTGAATATATAACTTTACTCATTTATATCACCCCCTTAGCATCAAACTCTTTCATTGCATCTACAATAATCTCAAATTTCATTGATCTAGATGCTTTTACAAGTAATACATCTTCATCTTGAATATTGTTTTTCAAAAAGTTTATAGCCTCTTCCTTAGAAGTAAATATATTAAAATTATTATCCCCAAATCCTTCTTCAAAAGCATTTGAATACTCACTTATTACTAGTAACATATCTACGCTATTATTTTTTGCATATTTAGCAACATCCATATGGGCTTTATATGATTCATCACCTAACTCTTTCATAGATCCTAAAACTGCTATTTTTCTTTTTCCATTTAAATTTTTAAGTACATCTATTGCAGCTTCCATTGAATCTGGACTAGCATTATAAGCATCATTAACTATTGTGAATTTATTGCATTTTTCGATATCTAGTCTCATAGATGTAGCTTCTAAATTTTCAAACCCTTTGTTTATATCACTGTATTTTACATCAAACTTTCTTGCTACAGCAATTGCAAGCAATGAGTTTAATACATTGTGTTTTCCTAATACATTAATTTTAAATTTCTCATCAATTAAAGAATTATTTTCTAACACATTAAATTTTATATTTTCTTCACCTATAATTATGTCACAAGCTTTAAAATTATAATCACTTTCTATACCAATTTTTTCAACAATAAAATCATTAGAAGTTACTATTGATAATAAATCATTATCACCATTTACAATTAAAACATTACCTTTTTCAAAAAAGTCTACTATCTCCATTTTTGCTTTTAAGATATTTTCTCTAGTTTTTAAATTTTCGATATGAGAAATTCCCACATTTGTTATAACTGCAATATCTGGTCTTGCTATCTTTGTTAATCTATGAATTTCATTTAAATTGCTCATACCAAGCTCTAAAACAGCTATATCATAAGAATTATCTATGTCAAATACCATAAGAGGTAGTCCAACTTCATTATTAAAATTTCCTTTAGTTTTAAAAACCTTATATTTTTCTGATAAAGCGGCTGCAACTAAATCTTTTGTAGAAGTTTTACCTGTAGACCCAGTTATTCCAACAACTTTTATATTTATTTTTTTTCTATAGTATTCTGCTAAATCCCTTAATGCTTTTCTTGTATCTTCTACCAGAATCACCGATGTATATTCTTTTATATCTATTTTTTTAAAATTCTCATCATGAACAATTAATATTCCAGCTCCATTTTCAGAACACTGTTTTAAATAATTATGTCCATCAAAATTTTCTCCCTTTAAAGCAAAGAATATATCACCTTTTCTTACTTTTCTACTATCTATAGATACAGATTTAAAATTTTCTATATTTCCATTTAAAATTAATTTACCATTAAGTGCATTAACAATTTCATTAATTGATAAATATTCCATGACCTAATACAGCTCCTTTATAATGTCTTCTATTACTTCTCTTTCGTCAAAATGAATTGTTTTATTCTTTAGTACTTGATAATCCTCATGACCTTTTCCTGCTATAACTATAATATCATTTTTCTTTGCCATTTTCATAGCTTCTTTTATAGCTTCTCTTCTATTTTCTATAACAATATAATTATCACTTTTTATACCTTTTTTTATATCCTCAATTATTTTAAAAGGATCTTCTGTTCTTGGATTATCTGAAGTTATTATTGCTATATCACTTAATATTGCGCCTATCTCCCCCATTATTGGTCGTTTTACGCTATCTCTATCTCCTCCACACCCAAATACAGATATAAGTCTTCCTGTAGTAAATTCCTTAACAGATTTTAGAATTTTTTCTAATCCATCAGGAGTGTGTGCATAATCTATTATAACATCATAACCTAAATTATGATTTAACGTTACTATTTCACATCTTCCAGGCACTGTTATAGATTTTAGTCCTTCTTTTATGCTTTCTATAGTTGCTCCTTCATTTAAAGCCGCAACTATACATCCTAATGCATTATAAACATTATATTTTCCTGGTATACTAAGATTAATAACTTCAGCTTTGTTTTTATAATTTATTTTGAATTCTATACCTCTTGAATGAAGATTTAAATCATATGCCTTTAAATCTGACTCTTCATCAATAGAATAAGTTATAATTTCATTATGTGCTATATTTTTAATTTGTTTTCCATAACTGTCATCTATATTAATTACTGACATTTCACTTGCTAAAAATAATTTTAATTTTGCATTAAAGTAATTTTCAAAAGTTTTATGGAAGTCTAGGTGATCTTGTGTTAAATTTGTAAAAATACTTTCTTTAAATTTAACTCCATATACTCTATAAAGATCTAATGAGTGAGAAGACACTTCCATAACGCAATGAGTAACCCCATTATCTACCATGTTTTTAAACAACTCTTGTAATTCTAAGCATTCTGGTGTTGTTCTTTCACTTTTCAATTTTTCATTTCCTATGTAATTTGCAATTGTTCCTATTAATCCTACTTTATAACCACACTTTTCTAGTATAGATTTAATCATAAAAGTTGATGTAGTTTTACCATTAGTTCCTGTAATGCCTATAACATTTAATTTTTCACTTGGATTATCATAGTAATTTCCAGCTGCTATTGCAAGAGTTTTTCTGCTATTTTCAACTAAAATAACAGTAACATCTTCACTAATTTCTACATTTCTTTGTACTATAATAACTTTTGCTCCCTTTTCTATAGCAGCTTTTATATAATCATGTCCATCAACAACAAAGCCTTCTATACAAAAAAAAGCATCTCCATATTGTATTTTTCTAGAGTCATATTGAATAGCATTTATATTAATATCACTATTCCCTCTTATAACTTTATACTCTATATTATTTAAAAGTTTAGATAGCTTCATATTTCCACTCCTTTATATAAACTACTTATCTTTTTATTTTAATTACCTTAATTATAGATATACATCTTAAACTTTAATCTATTGCTATTTCATAAACTTAATTTCTAGTTAAAACAATTCATTCATAACTATCATGTAAATTAGTCTTAATATAAGGTTTGAACACCATATTTTTACTTATACAAAAATTATTACATCTTTAATTGTTTATCTATAACAAGGGAATAGGTAGCATACCTTATGCATGCTACCATATAAATTTATCAATATATATAGTTATACACCATATTTTAAATGTTATCAATAAAATTCCATTACTTTATCCCAATCTAATCAAACTGCAGTTATATAAGTTGTATGAAAAATTATACCTGCCTCATAAAATTACTAGGTTAATCATCAAGTATTGATAAATGTGCTGTTATTACCGTTCCTTTAGAAACTATTTGATTTTTAGCTATACTTTGTTCTATTACAAGTCCCTCACCTTGGAATTCAAATTCTAATCCTATTTCCTTTAATATACTCTCAGCCTTTTCAGGTGTTAACCCAGTAATGTCTGGAACTAAAACTTTTTCATCATCTTCCTCTCCATTGCCTACATATACTAATAATTCTGTTTCCTCTTTTACAGAAATACCTGGTTTAGGATTTATATCAACTATAAATTCTCCTTCACCTTCAACTCTATATTTTAATCCTAAATCTTTAAGAATTTTAACACCATCTTGTTTTTTAACGCCTCTAATTTCAGGTATGTTTACATCCTTTAATTTTCCTTTATCAGAGTCTTCACTATATTCAGGCTTAACCCCTAAATAATTAGCTATATCTGTAAATATCATTTTTCCTACTGGTGCTGCTATCTGTCCTGCATAATACATTGATGGATCTGGTTCATCTATTGATACAAAAACTGTGACCTTAGGGTTATCTGCTGGAAACATTCCCGCAAATGAAGATACATATTTTCCCTGTCCATATACACCATTAACAACCTTTTGAGCTGTACCTGTCTTTCCTCCTATTTTATATCCTTCTATATAACATTTAGAACCTCCACCAGATGAAATTGTTGCTTCCAGATTCTCTCTCATTTGCTTCATAGTTTCTTCTTTAAAATTTCCTTCTATAATTTTAGTTTCATAGGTATTATCAATAACTTTTTCGCCACTTGGCTCATAGTGGATTATTTCCTTCATAACATGCGGAGTAATAAGTTTTCCTCCATTTGCTATAGAATTAAATGCTTGCATATATTGCATTATAGATAAAGTATTACTTTGTCCAAATGATATAGTTGCAAGGTCTACTGTTGTAATTTTATCCACAGGTTTTATTATACCAGAAGCCTCTCCTGGTAAATCTACACCAGTTTTTTTACCAAACCCAAACTTTTCAATATATTGAGAAAGATTTTCTTTTCCCATCCTCTCTGCTAAAGTCATAAAACCAACGTTACATGAATTTTTTATTATTTCTTGAAAAGTTAGAGTGCCATGTCCTATTCTTTTCCAACAGTGTATATTCCTTCCTCCAACTGTCATGCTACCACTACACACAAAGCTATCATTTTCTTTAACATTACCAGTTTCTATAGCTGCTGTAGCTGTAACAACTTTAAAAATAGATCCCGGTTCAAATGTATCACTTATGCACCTATTTCTCCAAATTTTTTGAGTTTCATCATTACTAAGACCTTCTTGCCAAGGAGAATTAGGATTATAATCTGGCTTATTAGCCATTGCTAATATTTCACCATTATTAGGATCCATAATTACAACTGATACTGCTTTTGCACTATTATCTTCTAAAGCTTGCGAAGCAGCCTTATCTGCAAAAGATTGCATATTCTTATCTACAGTTAACACTACATCTTTTCCATCAACAGGCTTAGTATAATTAGATATACTGTTTGAAATGCTCTCATCTTTAGTATCTAGCTCATCAATTTTAATTCCAGGTACACCTGATAAATACTTATTATAATATAATTCTACACCGGTTAATCCATCACCATCTGAATTTGTATGCCCTAGTACATGAGATGCAAAATTATTATTAGGATAATAACGTTTTGTATCTGGAGTTATTACAAAACCTATTATATCTTTTTTTTGTTGATATGCATTAATTTTATCTACAGCTTCTTTTTCAACTCTTCTCTTTAATATAGCACTTCCCATTAACTTTCCATTAGGTAACCTTTTCGTCATTATTTTTAAAGCTTTCTTAGGTTCCATGTCTAATATTTCAGCTACATCTGGTGCAATATCTTCCATGGTTAAATTTTGACTTTCCAAAGAATCTCTAAGAGCATTAAGGTCTAAATCTACTCTATATACATTGGCACTTACCGCAAGTTCATTTTCATCTCGATCTAAGATTCTTCCACGCTTAGCACTTACTCTTACATCATTTGTCCACTGAACTATTGCCCTATTCTTATAATCATCGCCTTTTACAATCATTATGTAACTAAGCCTAATAATCAAAGTAATAAATATTACAAATGCTAAACTAATTAACCCTATTACTCTTCTTTTTATTTTTATCTTATCTCTTAACTCTGATTTAGCCACACACATTCCCCCAAAACATTACTTTTGCTAAAACATTTTTAGTTTAAAACTTTTCACCAAAAGCACTCCTGGATATTAAGTGTATTTCAAATTTATTTGTATATTATTGAATATTTGTTAATATTTTACATTAAAAAATTATAAGATACCCTTATATAACTTTTAAATATTAATACACTTAATATAAAAATTTAATGTAATAAATATTTATTACATTAAATTTTCTATACCAATTTTATTTTTAGTTTATTAATCAAAGTTACAACTGAATATAGAAATTTCTTACGTTATAAACTAACAATTTAAAATTATGTTAAAAATTTTTATTATATAATCTACATTCTTTTCACCTAAATATAACAAGTAACTTTATAGTAAAAAGTCTTAAAATAATAATTTCTTAAGTTTTTCAAAAATTTTCTTTGTAGAAGAATCGGATAAATCTTTACTAGCATTATCATTTTTAGTTGAGACTTCTTTAGCTTCCAAATTCATATATAGTGCTTTAGATGCTTCTGGTTTTTGCATATCTAATTTATTTACAGCAACATCTTCTATATAGCTCAAATTATTAAATTTAATAAGTTGTACTTTTATTGATTCATTATCAGCTTTTAATTTAGAAATCTCATCTTTTTTATCGTTTATTTGTATTTGTGTATTATATATCGCTGAATATCTGGACAAAATAAACACTCCTACTACAAATGAGCATGCTACATTTCTTATAAATCCAAGTCTCTTTTTTATAATCTTTTGCTTGTCTACTTTTACCCCAGTTCTTTTTTGTTTCTCAACTTTTTTACGTTCTACGGCAACAGTTGTTTTTAATGCATTGCTTCCATTTACAATTGTTTTGTCCTTTTCTACTACCATTTTACTCCCCCCACACTAATTTTAGAACTAAATTTTTCTAGCTACTCTTAATTTAGAGCTTCTACTTCTAGAGTTATTTTCTTGTTCTTCCTTTGATGGCTCAATTGGTTTTCTACTAACTAAATTTACTATTGGTTTTTTATTGCACACACAAAATGGTAACTCTTTAGGGCAATTACATGGGTCGTTTAATTCTTTAAATTTATTTTTAACTATTCTATCCTCTAAAGAATGGAAAGTTATTATAGCAATTCTACCATCACTATTTAAAGCTTCCACAGAATCTTCTATGGCTTTGTTAAGTATCATAAGTTCCTTATTAACTTCAATTCTTATTGCTTGAAAAGTTCTCTTGGCCGGATGCCCTCCATCTTTTTTAAATTTACCTGGAATTGCAGCCATTACAATATCTGCAAGTTGTAATGTTGTTTCGATAGGTCTTCTATTTACAATAAAATTTGAAATTCTCTTTGCAAATCTTTCTTCTCCAAAACTTTTTATTACATCTGCAAGTTCCTCTTCACTATAATCATTAACTACATTATATGCAGATAATGAATTTTCTCTGTCCATTCTCATATCTAAAGGTGCATCTTTCATATAACTAAAACCTCTATCAGCATTATCTAACTGGTATGAAGATACGCCTAAGTCCATAAGTATACCATCCACTTTTTCTATATTAAGATTTTCTAAAATTTCCTTTATATTATAAAAGTTATTATGAACAAATGTTGTATTTTTGTATTCCTTTAATCTTTCACTTGCTGCCTTTAAAGCATCTTTGTCTTGGTCAATACCTATTAGTCTACCTTTTTCAGATAATTTTTTTAATATTTCACTTGAATGACCTCCACCGCCTAAAGTACAGTCTACATATATTCCATCTTCTTTAATATTAAGTGCTTCTATACATTCATCTAGTAACACTGATACATGTTTAAAATCCATTGCTATATCTCCTTAAATGTTAGTTCTTTTTTATTTAATATAATAATATAATAATACAATAAAAACTATAAAAGATTTATAAATAAAAATTTTAAAAAATTAATTCTTTAACTATTTATTTTTTAGTTTTGATATAAATTTATCATTTAAAATATTTGCTTTAATGATCATAAAATTATTTAAAGTATATATAATAATTTTATATTCATCAATAAAAACAAATTTTTCATATAAATAAATTTTAAATTGTTTTATTTCATTAATATATATGATTATAAATTAGTTTCAAATTTTAAAACTTTGTATTCTATAGTATTAGATACTTGTTTTTAAAATATCCCTATATAATATAATACTACATATGCATTAAAAATTTAAACTTTATTAAATATTTATATCATAAAATATTCTATCACTATATTAAAATTCCTTTAAAATATCCTAGTTTATTTCTTGTTTTTTCCTTTATATATATATATATTTCGTATATTTTTTGTCGAAATATAGTATTCTTTTTATTAAGTGTTTATTTTTCTGTAAATATCTTTTTAATTTTACATTTTTTTATTTATTATATGTATTTAAATTTTTATTTATTATTTAGATTATAGTTTTAAATACTTAGAATTCAACACTACATTCTGCATAAAAATATTTTTAAATTATTGAATAAATTTTAATGTAAGGTTGTTTGCCTATAATTATTTATCTTTTAATTTATTAATATCAGATATTATTTCCTCTAACTTATCCAAAATAATATATGTACACATAATCATCATTCCCCCTATAATCACTAAACATAAAATCACAAATTCTTCATGTACAGGAAAACTTTCCATCCAAAACAATTTAGCTGTCACAATAAAAAATAAAAAAGTAATAATTTCCCCTAAAACTAAATGTTTAATTTTTCTCATTTATATAATCCCCTTATCTTTAAATAGTATTTTTAGTTATATTCTTTGTATCCTATATTTATTTTCTAATTATTATGTATAAACTCCTTTTTATTTTGATTTTTTCTTATTATAATTAACTCCACATTAAAACACTTAAGGAAATTACAAGTTTTCTTGAAATTAAATTTGTTCTAGAGTATAATTTTAAAAGAGTTTTATAGTTTATATTTAGAAATTAATACAGTGATATAAGTTAAAGTTTTAATTATTAAATTAGAGCTTTAATATTATTATAGGGAAACAAGCTCAAATTTAAATTTATTCAATAACCTTAAAATATTTTTATGCACGATACAATGTTGAATTCTAAATGATTCGGAGCATATATCACTATTTTAGGTATCCAAGTTTTGGAATGAGTAATTTTAAAAGTCAACTTGAAACCCTACATTGTCGCTTTGTTACAAATCAAAAGCTTACATATAGTTGTTTAAACCGTATAATTTTTAAACTCTATAATAAAAGCAAATATAAATTTTTATAATTTGAATATTTTTTATGGAAAGGAACGAATTTACATATGAAACTAGGAATAGTAGGATTACCTAATGTAGGAAAGAGTACTCTTTTCAACGCTATAACTAAAGCTGGAGCAGAATCTGCTAATTACCCATTTTGTACTATTGAACCAAACGTAGGAGTTGTTAGTGTTCCAGATAAGAGACTAGATGTACTTGAGAAAATGTATAATACAAAAAGAAAAATTCATACTGCAATAGAATTTTATGATATAGCCGGTCTTGTTAGAGGTGCTAGTAAAGGTGAAGGCCTTGGAAATAAGTTTTTATCTCATATAAGAGAGGTTGCATCTATAGTGCATGTTGTAAGATGCTTTGAAGATGAAAACATAGTACACGTTGATGGATCTGTTGATCCAATTAGAGATATTGAAACTATAAGTCTAGAATTAATTTTTTCTGACTTAGAAGTTTTAGATAGAAGAATGGAAAAATCTTTAAAACTAGTTAGATCTGGGGATAAAACAGCAAAATCTGAATATGAATTAATGGAAAGAATAAAAAAACATTTAGAAGCAAGCAAACCTGTAAGAACTCTTGAGGTTACAGAAGACGAGGATGAATTTGTAAAAGGATTATTCTTAATAACTTCTAAACCAGTTTTATACGCTTGTAATATAAGCGAAGATGATTTAATGAACGGAAATCTTGAAAATGATTTAGTAAAAAGAGTTAAAGAGTATGCTAGTAATGAAAATTCTGAAGCTATGGTTATTTGTGCAAGATTAGAAGAAGAACTTTCAACTCTTGATGAAGAAGAAAAACTTTCAATGCTTGAAGAATATGGTCTTAAAGAATCAGGTCTTGATAAATTAATAGGAGCTAGTTATAAATTATTAGGACTTATTAGTTATTTAACTGCCGGTGTTCAAGAAGTTAGAGCCTGGACTATAAAAAATGGAACTAAAGCACCTGCTGCCGCTGGTAAAATCCATAGCGATATAGAACGAGGTTTTATCAGAGCTGAAGTAGTTTCTTATGATAAATTAGTTGAGTGTGGTTCTGAAGCTTCTGCTAAAGAAAATGGCCATTTTAGACTTGAAGGAAAAGAATATGTAATGCAAGATGGAGACGTTGTTAATTTTAGATTTAACGTTTAGTATAATTAAATAACGGCTTATTAAATAAAAAAACACAACAAAATTAATTTTTGTTGTGTTTTTTATCTTTATTTACTTAATAATTTTCTTGCTATACTTAAATTTTTTATCTTCCATAAATTAAAATTATACTTCTTATTTCTTTGTAAATCCTTAACTATTATTTTTGGTTTTTTCCCTAAATAGGTTTTTATTTTAAAATTATTTAACCTTACTGTAATATCAAGGTTTTTATTTTTTTTCATTGTAATTTAAGAGCTCCTTATCTATTATTTTTCTTATTCTTTCTAAATTCAAATTTCTTTTGTCCATTAATACCTTTATTGCATCTTCTATATTTTCCATAGTATATATGGAAAATATCCCTTCTTTAATTGCTTCTTCTACTTCTTCACAAAGGACTAAGTCATCTTTATTAGACTTTGGTATTAATACACATTTGTTTTCTACTACATCTACGCTTTTACATACTTTGAAAAATCCCTCGATTTTTTCATTCACTCCACCAATTGGTTGAACATCACCAAACTGATTTATAGAACCAGTAACAGCTATATTCTGCTTTATAGGAATTTTAGTTAAAGATGATAACATACAAATAACTTCTGCTACTGATGCACTATCTCCATTGACTACACCATAAACTTGTTCAAAACTTAGATGAAAATCTACTGGTAATTTTTTATACCCTCCATTTAACGCATTCATATAACCTTTTAATATGCTTATAGCCTTATTGTGTATCTGACCACTTAAATTTGCATCTCTTTGGGAGTCTATAATGTTTCCATCACCTTTATAACAGCTACAAGTTATCTTTAATGGCCGACCAAAACTTACATATCCAGTACCTACTACTGATAATCCATTTATTTGTCCAACCTTGCTTCCATTAACTTGTATTAAGTTTCTTTTTTCTTTATATCCTTCAAGAAATTCTAATTCTATCAATTCATCTTCATAAGCAACAGATAAAATATCTTCCTTGTCTATTATGTCTTTATCATTTTCTTTTGCATAATTATTAGCTAATAATATAAGACTTCCAACATCATCATTTTCAAAATATAACTTATTCTTACTTTCAGCTTTTCTACATAAATATTTAGCTACTTCTTTTATAGCCTCTTCAGTCAATTCTCTAGTATTATTATTTTTACAAAACATTTTTATTTGCCCTATAAGTGCTTTTTTAGAATTTTTATTTATTTTTATAATGGGATTATATTCTGCTCTTATTTTAAATATTTTTTTAAAATCTTCATCATTTCTATAAAGCACATCATAAAATTCATAATCTCCTACTAAAATAACCTTTGGTGATATTTTTATTGGCTCTGGTTTTAGTCCACTTAATGCTAGTAATTCTAAATAGCCCTTATTATAATCTAAATCTACCTTCTCGTTTAATAAAACTTTTTTTAGATAATAATATGATTGTGGATTATTAAGAAGATTATTTAGCCTTATTATTAAACAACCGCCATTTGCCTTTATTATGCTACCTGCTTTTATTAAAGAAGGGTCTGATATATATATACCATTATGATTTTCATATTCTATACTACCTATTAAATTATTTAAGCTTGGGTCTTCTTCAAATATTACTGGTGGCTTTTTATTATTAGAATTATCTACTACTACATTTACAATATATTTAAAAATTATTTCATTAATTTTTTCTTCATCATCTTCATAATTTACGGTATAATTTTCAAGTAACTCTGTTAATATTTTATTTGATACAAATTTTAAATATTCTTTGACTTGAACATCTGATTCTAACAACTTAGAATATTTTTTTTCTTCCTTTTCTATTATATTTAAAAGATATTCCCTCATTATTTCTTTTATTTTTTCAAGTTCTTTTATTTCCATATCTCTAAGTTCCTCTATTATCTCTTTGGTTTTTATTTTTAAATTATTTACTCTTGATAACATATCTTCTTTAGTTTCCTCATCTAAATTTTCATATTCATCTTCTGTCATTTCTTTTTCTTCATTTAAAGGTATAAATGTAAATCCCCCTTCGCTAGATCTTATATCGAACCCATTTTCCTTAGATACCGTTACTAGAGCAGAAATCATTTCACTTCTTTTTTTCTGTATTTTCTCTACAAGGTTTTCTTTCTCCTTACTTATAGAGTTTGTGTAGAATTCAAAGGTTTTATTTGCTATTAAATCCTGTAGTTTCTCCAAAGTATTTTTGAATAAATTTCCATGTCCATTTCTGACAAACATAGGTACAGGTTTTTTTATGTCATCTTCAACCACATAACATATATCATCTGGAGCATCGTAATTTTTAAATATTTCTTTTACATAATTTATTATATTATCCATTTTATCCTTAGAGTAATCATCCACTAAGTAAACATTATATCCTTCTTTTTCTATTTCAATTGCTGCTTTTATTTTCTTATATGCTTTTTCATATTGTGGAATCATAGACATATTATTTTTGAAGGGAATCTTATTCACCTCAAATTTAAACACAACCTCTTTTGGAGTTAATTTCTTTTTCATGGCTCCCCTCCCGTTAGTAATCACTTATTATATTAATATTCTAACAATGATGTTTTTGGAACAAATTTATCAATTTTAAAATAAAATCTATAAATTTCATAAAAATACACATAATAAAATATATATTTAACACTATTCTATTGCATAATCTTCGTTTTCAATTTAAACTTGTTAATTAGTACGACTTAATATATAATAAATTTATTCGTAATTATTAGATAAAGCTATATATTATTACTGAAAAGGAGTTATTTATATGGGATTTAAAGATAAGTTATCTCAAAGTTATACTAGCGCTTACTTAAATAGATATGGGGATAGACTAACTCAATTACAAGGAAGAATTTTATCTATTAAAGTAGAACAAAAAAGCTTTTTAGGTATTATAAATACAATTACTGCCACTTTAGTTATTAAAGCAATGGCTTCAAGTGGAGTTAATACTTGTTATTACAAAAAGAGACGATGGTTTAAAAAGCCTGCTTTTATGAACATATCTCAAGGTCATTCTGTCATTATTCAAGGTTTAAAACCTGATAAAAAGAAAAAAAGAAAGAAAAAGCAAGATGAATTTATTTCTATAATTAATATTGTAAATATGACCAATAAAAGTGAACTTGTGCCATCTAATGGTGAAATACCTAAAAAAGTACAGCGTGTTAAAGCTGATAGACGATATAAATAAAAGGAGATTTTAAATCTCCTTTTATTTATTTAAATTAAATTTTAAATTTCATTTTTTATTTTTGTGACTCAAAAATATATATAAGCTATTTATAAAGGCTATTGTTCCTGAAAAGAACAGAATTATTAACCATTGTCCTAAGTCTAATGATACTGTTTTAAATATTTTTTGAAATATTGGCATATAAACAATCGCAATTAAAGATAATAAAGATAATCCTACAGCACCTATTAAATACATATTAGTAAAAGGATTTATCTCAAATAAAGAATACCTTTCAGATCTACATTCAAAAACATGTATAAGTTGAGACATTATTAATGTTCCTAGTGCTAAAGTTCTACATGTTTCTAAGCTCATTCCATAATATTTTCCAGCAATAAATGCCATAACTGTACAAATACCTATTAAACTGCCTCTTAAAATAATTTTTTCTTTTAATCCTCTTGCAAATATACTCTCATTTTTTTCTCTTGGTTTTTGCATCATAATATCTTTATCCCCTGGGTCTACGCCTAAAGCTATAGCTGGTAATCCATCCGTTACTAGATTTACAAAAAGAATTTGTATTGGAAGTAACGGAGTCTCTAAATAAAATAATGAAGCTAAGAACATAGTAAGTACTTCACCTAAATTACAGGATAAAAGATATCTTATAAATTTTCTTATATTGTCATATATCTTTCTTCCCTCTTCTACGGCAGCTACAATTGTAGAATAATTATCATCTAATAAAATCATAGATGCAGCTTCTTTTGTTACATCTGTTCCAGATATACCCATAGCAACCCCTATATCCGCTTCTTTTACCGCAGGAGCGTCATTTACACCATCACCACTCATAGCTACAATTTTACCTTTTGATTTAAAAGTTTTAACTATCCTTAATTTATGTTTTGGATTAACCCTTGCAAAAACTCTATAACTATCTATATTATCTTTTAATTGTTTATCAGAAAATCTATCTAATTCTTCTCCAGTTATAACTTGTTCTAATGAATTGCAAATTTCTAATTGTTTTCCTATGGCATAAGCTGTATTTTTATGATCTCCAGTTATCATTATAGGTTTTATACCTGCCATTTTACATTCAATTACAGAATCTTTTGCTTCTTTTCTTGGAGGGTCTATTATACCTGCTATACCTGCAAAAATTAAGTTGCATTCTAAATCATTTTCTTTTTTTATTATATTCTCAACTTTATAAGCACCTGCAATACATCTTAAAGCATCGTAAGACATATCATCTATAGCCTTTTCAACTGATTTTTTATAAGTATAAGTAAAAGGTTCTATATTGCCATTTACTAATATATGTGTACATTTATTAAGTAACATTTCCGGTGCACCTTTTACATAACATGTCTCCTTGCCATCTTCATTTACAACTACAGACATCATTTTTTTTGTGGAATTAAATGGAATTTCGAATTCTCTTCTAACTTTTGAAATAAACTTTTGCAATTCTTTTGGAGATTTGAAAAATGCTTTTATTAATGCAGTTTCTGTTGGATCTCCAAAAAGACATTTATCTATGTTTAAACCTTGAAAATTATAATCACAGTTATTACAATATACAAATATTTTTTTTAGTATTTCATTTTGATTTTTACTTTCGTCATATATATTACCATCAAAATAAAATTTTTTTACAACCATTTTATTTTCTGTAAGAGTTCCAGTTTTATCTGTACAGATAATTGAAGTGCATCCTAATGTTTCTACTGCTGGAAGCTTTCTTACTAAAGCTTGTCTATCAAGCATCCTTGAAACACCCAGCGCTAGTGCAACTGTAACTATTGCAGCTAATCCTTCTGGTATTGCGGCAACTGCTAAAGTTACTCCTGATAAAAACATAGTATATGGATCTTGACCTCTTACAATTCCTAGAACAGTTACTATAGTGCAAATTACTAGACACATTACAACTAAGATTTTACCAAGAGCATCTAATTTTTCTCTTAATACAGATTTTTCAGTATCTATGCTATTTAGCATATGGGCTATTTTTCCCATTTCTGTATTCATCCCTGTAAGTAATACCTTCGCTATACCTTTTCCTGTTAATACAGTAGTTCCCATATAAACTGCATTGGACTTGTTTTCCTTTGAATCCTTATAAACTCCCACAGATTCTCCAGTAAGCAAAGATTCATCTACCATAAAAGAATTGTCCTCTAAAAGAATTGCATCAGCTTGTACCTTATCTCCACTTTCTAATATTAAGAGGTCTCCCGGCACTAAGTACATAGAATTAACTATCTCAACCTTTCCATTTCTTATTACTTTAGCTGTTGGTGCTGCCATTTCTTTTAAAGCTTCTAATGATTTTTCAGTTTTAAATTCTTGAACAAATCCAAGTATTGCATTCATAAAAACTATTATAAGTATTGTTATGGCATCTGCTAAATCTCCCATTATTCCTGAAATTATAGTAGCACCAATTAATACCCATATTATAAAATCATTAAATTGACTTAAAAATATTTTTAGTGCTGATATTTTCTCTTTACTTTGAAGAACATTTAAGCCAAACTGTTTAATCTTTTTTTCTACTTCATCCTTTGTAAGTCCTCTCATTTCCTTATCATACAATTTTATCCCCCCTTTATATTCTTTTGCATAACTATGGTTATGACTTATATAGGACTTGAATTAAAATTCTATCCTATATAGTGAAACAAGCTTCAAATCTTAAGCTACTCAAGAATTTTAAAAGAAATTTTCTTTTTAAATATTCTTGCTCTAATTAAGCTATTTTAAAGCTTGCGTTGACTTTTTTAGATATCCAAAATTTTTAACGTATAAATTTAAGTGTTACTTTGGAATCCTATATAATGAAACAAGCCCATTTAAATTTTCTATGAGTTTAAAAAGAATTTTATTCTAAATATTTTTATATAATTAATTTATTTGGGGCTTGCATTCATTTTCTTTTTGTATCCAAAATTTGCGTTGTATAAATTAAACCATAATTTTGGAACCCTATATTAAGAATGAACTTAAAAGAATAACTTTTATACTTTAAATACTTTTTATAATTGAATCTTTAATATATAATTTAAATGAATATTATTTTATATATATATCATACTAATTTGTTATATGGTGATAAAAACATATTCTCAAATTAGAGTTTAAAAGTACTTATCATTCTTCTATTGCTAAATATATGTATGTTCTTTTGATTATATGAAATGTATTAAAAAAAATATTCATAGAAATTTATACTTTACATTAATAAATTATCCCTTTACAATTACATATGTACTGTTAAATTTATAAAATATTTTTAAGGAGGTAATAATATTGAAAAATAGTATTTATATTACAGGACATAAAAACCCTGATTCTGACTCAATTTGTTCTGCTCTTGCCTATGCAGAGTTTAAAAATAAAACTCAAAAAACTCCTGCAACTGCAATAAGATTAGGCGAAGTAAATAATGAAACAAAATTTATTCTTGACTATTTTAAAGTAGAACAACCAAAACTTATTACGACCGTAAAAACTGAAATAGCTGATTTAGAAATAGATACAGTAGCACCTATTTCTCCTGATATTTCCTTAAAAATGGCGTGGTCAATAATGAAAAAAATTAATTGTAATACACTGCCTGTAGTTGATGAAAATGAAAGATTAATAGGTATAACATCTGTGTCTAACTTAACTTCTAGTTATTTAGATATTTGGGACAATTACATACTTGCTAAAAGCAATACAAAGCTTGATAACATATTAGATACATTATCTGCAAGAGTTGAATACCTTAGCGATGAAAATTTACAACTTAAAGGTAAAATTGCCGTTGCTAATATGTCTCCAAATGATGAAAAAACTATAATAGAAGAAAATGATATAGTTATATGTGGTGACAGAGAAGATATACAAAATTTTGTTGTTAGTAAAAAGGTAGATTTAATGATTATAACGGGGAACAGAGAACCATTACCTGGAATAATAGAAAAAGCCAAAGAAGCTAACTGTACAATAATCGTTACTCCGTATGATACATTTACTACATCAAGACTTATAACTCAAAGCATACCTGTAAGTTATGTTATGACAAAAAACAATTTAATAAGCTTTGAGATTAATGATTTCATTGATGAAATTAAAGATATTATGCTTGAAACAAGATATAGATGCTATCCTGTTACAGACAGTAATGGTAAAGTTATAGGCACTATTTCTCGTTATCATTTAATTAATCAAAGAAAGAAAAAAGTAATTTTAATGGACCACAACGAAAAGTCTCAATCTGTGGATGGAATAGATGATGCTGAAGTTGTTGAAATAATAGATCACCATAGAATTGCAGACATTCAAACAGGACTTCCTATATATTTTAGGAACGAGCCTGTTGGAAGCACTTCTACCATAGTAGCTTCTATTTATTTTGAAAATGGCATAAGACCAAGCAGACAAATTGCTGGAATATTATGTGGCGCTATAATTTCTGATACATTATTACTTAAATCACCAACTTCTACATTAGTAGATGAAATAGTATTAAAAAGACTTGCTCAAATTGCTGATATAAACATTGAAGATTTTGCTAATGAAATGTTCAAAGCAGCTACTTCTCTTGAAGGAAAATCAGCGAAAGACCTTTTAAACCAAGACTATAAAACATTTACGATAGGTGAAACTAAAATAGGAGTAGGCCAAGTTACTACAACTTATATTGAAGGATTTAAAGATATAAAAAATGACCTTCTTGAGTTAATGGAAACTGTTGCTTCTGAAAGTAATCTTGAAATGATAACATTAATGATAACAGATATCTTTAATGGTGGCTCTTTATTCTTAGTATGTGGAAATAAAGATCTATTTATTAGTGCATTTAATACTACACTTGAAGATAATGCCGTATATCTAGATGGAGTTGTTTCTAGAAAGAAACAAGTTATTCCACCATTAAATGAAGCTATAGATAAAATGAACTAAAAAAAGTGCCTCTTAAAATGAACTATCATTTTGAGGCACTTTTCTTATTTTAATATAAAAATTATTTATCTTACGCTATTAATCATTCCCCACATCTCATCTGCAGTTTTAAGTGCAGTAGAACCTAAAGAAAATGCTCTTTGAGTTAAAATCATATCACTCATCTCTTCACCAACATTTACATTAGAATTTTCTAAATATCCCTGTAAAATATTTTTATCTGTGGTTTCATACATATTACTACCTTCTAAAGGAATATATAAATTTTCTCCTATTGACATTAAAGACGTATCTCCCACTACACCATAAGTTTTTATTTGACCTAACTTCACAAAATTTCCATTTATGTTTTTTAAAACTCCACCATCTTTATCTATAGTGAAATCACTTCCATTTAGCTTTATTGGACCACCAGGATAATTAACTTCATTTCCTCTTTCATCAACTATACTTACCCTGTTGCCATTTCCATCAGCTAAATTACCATTAGCATCAACTGCAAAGCTTCCAGCTCTTGTATATGCTTCTTTTCCATCAGCAGTATATATTTTAAACAATCCATTTCCATCTATAGCTAAATGTGATGCTGTGCCTGTATTTTGAAGGGCTCCTTGTTGAAATTGTCGTACAACTTTTCCAGATTTCACACCAGTTCCATATGTTAAGTCATTTTTCCCATCAGTGATTGGATATCCATTTCTATTTAACGAATCTTGATACAAATCCTCAAATTGAACATCTAGTCTTTTATAACCAGAAGTATTAACATTGTTTATATTATTAGATAATATATCTAATTTATTCTGCTGAGCCATCATAGCACTTTTATTTGTAGATAACAATGTAAACATTTATAGTTCACCACCTTTAAATTTTATCTTCTTGCTATATCGTTAACTGCTTTTCCTAAAGTTTCATCTAAAACCTTCAACGTTTTAATATTACTTTCAAATCCTCTCATTGTAGACATCATATCTGACATTTCTACAACTGTATTAACATTTGATTGTTCTAGTCCCTTTTGTCTTATAAATGCATTAGATCTTGTTCCAGGCTCCGTTGTAGAATATATATTGTGACCAATCTTAGTTAAATTTTCATAATTTTGAAAATCAGTAACTTCAAACTGATATTTTAAATTTCCATCTACCCTAATATTGCCTAACTTATCACAGTTCAAATCACCTTTTCCTATATTCATAGGTTCTAAATTTCCTGTAGCGGAATTTCTTCCCAAAACAACATCTCCACTTTGATTTACCAAATATCCATTTCCATCTATTGAAAAATGTCCATCTCTAGTATATGCTACTTCATTATTTTCTCTTTGACGTACCATAAAAAATCCAGTACCTTCTATTGCAAAATCCGTTGGGCTACTTGTATCCTTAACAAATCCTTGTTCAAAATAAGTAACCTTGTCATTTATTTCTGCGCCATTACTTAATGCTCCAATGTCACTTTTATAATTTTTTCCTGCTACTAATTTATCTTTATTAGAAATCATAACTTCATCAAAGGATTTTATTGCTAATTTTTCTGCCTTATATCCAGGTGTATTAACATTTGCCATATTATTCATTATTGCATTTTGTTTTGCTTCACTAGTTATTAATCCAGATGCTACTGTATATAGACCTCTTATCATTTTTTCACCTCATCCTTATTAATCATAACTTTCACTTCATCAGGATACTTCATACCTAATTTTCTCGCTCTCATTTCTACTTGAGAATCACTTAATGAATATGTAACTTGTGATATAGTCATACAAAAGGCTCCTATTAATATACCAATACCTATACCTAATAATATTTTTTTATCAGATAAAAACTTAAATGTATTTTTTATTTTAGATATAATTCTTCTATTAATAGTACTTCCCCCTTTCCAAGTTTTAGCTTGTCCGCTATTTCTTCTACAGAAAAGTTTTGACTATAAAGCGCTTTTATTTGTTCAACTTTCACACTATTTTCACTTAAACTAACTGTACAATTATTACTATTAGTTTCTATGTTAAGTTCAGTATTTTTCATATTTTTGTTAGTTGAATAAATCTTATTTTTAGTAATATATTCATCTTTTATTTTATCGTATCTAATACCATCTTCTTTACTACTATCTTTTTCAACAATATTTTTTAAATCTTCAATTTCTAATTGAAGGTTTAATATTGTTTCACTAAATTCTCTTCTTAATTTTCCTATTTTTACATCTATATCATCCAAAGAATCTTCAGTTTCATTTAATATTTGAGAGAAATTTTTATTCTTTTTTAAATCCTTTACACTGAAAATTATAATTATACTTGCTATGAAAACTAAAATTATTAGCATTTTTTACTCCCTTAATAAATTTCATATTTCAATTTTTTTAGTGCTTTTCTTAAATTAATTATAGCCTTGCTATGCAATTGACAAACTCTTGATTCTGATACTTCTAATATTTTTCCTATTTCTTTTAATGTAAGTTTTTCATAATAATATAATGTAATTATAAGTCTATCTTTATCTCTTAATAAGTCTACTGCTTTTCCTAGATACTCTATTAATTCACTTTGTTCTAAAGACTTCTCTGGTCCTATTATTTTTTTATCTTCAATTGTCCCTATTAAAGATATGTCATCATCATCATTAAACATTAAACTTTCTAAAGAAACAATCGATATATAATTTATATAGTTTTCTATTTTAGTAAGATCACTTAAGGATATATCCATTTCTTTTGCAATTTCTTGACTATTTGGTTCTCTTAAAAATCTGTTTTGTAAATTTTCTACAGCTTCATTATATTTATTTAGTTTATCCATAGCCCCTTTAGATATGGGGCTATTTTTCCTTAACTCATCTATCATTGATCCTTTTATCCTTATAGCTGCATAGGTAGAAAACTTCATACCTTTACTCTCATCGAACTTATTCAATGCGTCCATAAGTCCTATCATTCCATAGCTTACCAAATCTTCATATTCTACATATTTTGTTTTACCCATAATAATTCTTGATGCAATATACTTTACTAACGGAATATATTGTTCAACTACATGGTTTTTTTCAGTTTGGTTATTCAAAATTGTCACCTCCCGAAGTCTTAAGCATTCTTCTCATTTCCATAAATATATATCTAATAACTTTTTCTCTTTCCTGTTCTTCTATCTCTAAAAAATCTACTCCGCAAACATATTTATTCTCATAGTCCTGTTCTATTCTTACAATTTGCCCTAAAACTATAATTTCTTCCGTTACATTTAAATGCATTATAATGTAATCTTTCAATTGTGGCTTTTCTGCTATTCTAATTTTCAATCCACCACCACTTAAATCTACTGTGTATCCAACTTTAAAATCTAAAATATCATAACTATTAAGTTTATTTTTAGGATAATTCTTAGTTATATAATAGTTTACTATACCTGTATGGCTAATTCTTACATATTTTCGTCTTTGTATTTTTCTAATATCATATGGTTGTCCTAATATCACCAGTGGAACTTCATCATACTTTCTTCCAACAACATTAACTTTAAATTTATAAACTTTACCCTTTCTATCATTATAAATAACTTCATATTTTTCATTTGGTCTCATAGTTAAATAAGTATTGTTTATAGTTGGTATAAATATTGCTATTGTATCTTTTTCAACTTCTTGAATTGTAGTTTTAGCATAACCTTCCTCAGTTAAAACTTCTAGTATGGTATTTGGATGAAATTTTATATTGATGCTCATTTTTTTCCCCCTATGATATAATATTAAAAATTTTTTTAAAGAATTTTTGGATACCTGAATTGTTTTCTCTAATAAGAAGTCCTTCCATTTTCCTTGCTATATTCTCTATGTCTTTACTAACATATGAATTAGGATATCCTATATATACTGGTTTTTGCATTCTTACAGATTTTAACAGTTTGCTATCTTCATAAACTTTACCTAAAAAGTTTAGTTTTATATCTAAAAATTTTTCTGCTGCGCCCTGTAGTTTTAAAAATGTATTTTCACCTTCTATACTATCTAATACCCTATTTACAATAATATTGCCATTATCTTTAATGTTAAAATGTCTTACTGCTTTTATAAGGCTATAAGCATCTGTTAAAGATGTTGGCTCTGGTGTAGTTACCACTATAAAATCATCACTACAGGATATAAAAGATAAAACACTTTTATTAATCCCAGCACCTGTATCCATTAATATATAATCATATCCTCTTAACCCTTCTAAATTTTTCAAAAACTTTTGTCGTTGTATATCTGTTAAATCATCCATTCTTCCAAGACCTGATCCTCCAGATATCAAATTTACTCCCAATGGACCTTCTACTATAATTTCAGTAATATCCTTTTCATTGAATATAATATCAAATATGTTATACTTTGGAAAGCACCCCATTAAAATATCATCATTTCCCATACCTATATCTGCATCAAATATTAAAACTTTTTTACCCATTTTTTGTAGACATATAGCTAAATTTACCACTATGTTACTTTTTCCAACTCCACCTTTACCTGATGTAACTGTTATTATTTTTGTTGATAGATTTTTATCATTTTTTATTTTAATACTCTCATTTGCTAATTCTCTAAGTTTAGATGCTTGATCTAACATATGCTATTCTCTCCCATTATTAAACTTAAAAGCTCCTCCTTACTTGGAAATTTTATATCTTCTGGAACATTTTGACCTGTAGTTATAAAACTTAAAGGTACATTAACTTCTTTTAATATATTTAATATAGACCCATAAGTTGATGTTTCGTCTAATTTTGTTATTACTACTCTATTAACACCTAAATTTTTATAGGAATCACCTATTACTTTTATATCTGTATTTTTCACACTAGAACTTAAAACTAAATTAATATTTTTAGAATTTGATTTTTCCACATAAGCTCTTAGTTCAGATAATTGCATTGTATTTTTGCTGCTCCTTCCAGTAGTATCAATTAATATAACATCACAATTTTCCATAGACTTTATTGCACTTTCCATATCTTTCAAATTAAATACTACATTAAAGGGAATGTTCATTATTTCTGCATATGTTTTTAATTGCTCAACGGCACCTATTCTATAAGTGTCTATTGTTATTAGACCTACACTTTTCTTTTCTAAAAGAGCTAATTTACCTGCTAACTTTGCTATTGTTGTTGTTTTTCCAACACCAGTAGGTCCTACAAATACCATAATTTTATCTAAATAGTTTTCTTCTAATATTATTTCCTCTTTTATTAACTCTTTTATTTTATTTAGTTTTTCTTTCTCATCAATGTTTTTTACCTTTAGCAACAAGTTTTCTATTATTTCCTTTGATATATCTTGTTTTTCTAAGTATTCTTCTGTTTTATCTGTAAAACTCTCTTCTTTATTCAAAACTAAAGTATTTATCATATTTTTTATCTGTTCCATCTCACTTAATAATTCACTATTATCTGCCTTATCATTAGTTTCATATTTTTCTTTAGTATTGGCTCTTTCTGCCAGTGCTTCTAATAAATCATTCTGTATATCATCTGATACATTTAAGTTTTTTTTACTTATATCCTCTTTAATATATTTTTTATTATCCTGCGATTCTACTGCAGCAGTTATTTCTACTATTTTCTTAGAAAACAATCCATTAAGTCCAGGCTTTCTCATTTTTTTTTGACTAATTATCACTGCATCTTTGCCAAGTTCTTGCCTTATCTTTCCTAAAGCCTCATTTACATTGTTTGCTGTATATTTTTTTATTATCATTACAATGAAACAACTCCTTCTGCTTTTATTTCTACATCATTAGGGATTTCATTTAAAGACAATACCATAATTTGAGGAAACACCATCTCTATAAGTTTTCTAAGTGCTGGTCTTATTTTAGGAGAAACTAACATTACTGGTATATTATTATTGAAATACGTACTATCTAACACTAATTTAATTGCACCAAAGATTTTTGTTGTAATGTCTGGATTTAATGCTGGGAAAGAACCTTGTGGTGACTTTTGAATACTATTAGCTATAATGTTTTCCAACTCTGAATCTACTGTTGCCACAGTTATAGACTTTCTTTCATCAACAAGTTCACTACATATACTTCTTGAAAGTGCAAATCTTACATATTCAGTTAGTATCTCTATATCTTGAGTATTTCTAGCATTGTCAGCTAATGACTCTAATATAGTTACCATATCCTTTACTGATACTCTTTCTTTTAAAAGGTTTTGAAGGATTTTTTGCACCTCACCTATAGTCATTAAATCTGGTATTAACTCTTCTACTACTGTAGAATATTTTTCTTTAACCGAATCTAAAATCATTTTTGTTTCTTGTCGTCCTAAAAGTTCATGACAATGAGCTTTTATAGTTTCTGTTAAATGAGTTATCATAACTGTTGTCGGATCTACAACTGTTAGTCCCTTAATTTCTGCATCTTCTCGTTGGTCTTTGTTAATCCATACTGCTGGTATTCCAAAGGTAGGTTCTATAGTGTTTATTCCAGCCATATCTATACTTTCACTAGTTGGATCCATACATAAAAACATATTAGGCATAATCTCTGCCTTTTCTATAACTGTTCCTCTTATTTTTATTACATACTCATTGCTTTTTAATCTTAGATTATCTCTTATTCTTATAGGTTGTACAACTATTCCCATCTCTATAGCACACTGCCTTCTTACAGAAGATATCCTTTGAACTAAATCTCCACCAGCGGCATCATCTGCTAAAGGAATTAATCCATAACCTATTTCTATTTCTAAAGGTTCAACAGAAATTAAATTCATAACATTTTCTGGTTCCTTTTTTTCTGTTTCTATTATTTCTTGTTCTTCCATTTCAATTTCTTTTATAGTCTTTTCTTTTTCATCTTTAAATAAAAGATATGAACTATACGCTGTACCTGCTGCTAATAAAAGAAATACTATAGCTGGCATTCCTGGTATTAATGCTAAAATAAAAAGTACTACTGATGCCATTCCTATAACCATTGGGAATGCTGTGATTTGTCCACTTAATTGCTTACCAAAGTTTTCATCACTACCGGAACGAGTTACTAGTATACCTGATGAAGTTGAAATTAATAGTGCTGGTATTTGAGATACTAGACCATCTCCAACAGTTAATATTACATATTTACTTGCTGCCTCTGATGCAGTAAGTCCGTTCATCAATACACCTATTATTATTCCTGCAACAATATTTATTATTGTTATTATAATACCTGCTATTGCATCACCTTTTACGAACTTAGATGCACCATCCATAGCTCCGTAAAAATCAGCTTCTTTTTGAAGATTTGATCTTCTTACTCTTGCTTCTTCCTCTGATATCATGCCTGCATTTAAATCGGCATCTATACTCATTTGCTTACCTGGCATAGCATCCAGAGTAAATCTTGCTGATACTTCTGATACCCTACCTGCACCATTTGTAATAACAACAAATTGAATAATTACTATTATTAAAAACATTATGATACCTACAAAATAGTTTCCTCTAACAACAAATTGTCCAAAGGTCTCAATAATATTTCCTGCATATCCCTCACCTAATATAAGCCTTGTTGAGGACATATTCAGTGCTAATCTAAACAATGTTGTTACCAATAACAATGTTGGAAATACTGAAAGCTGTAATATACTAGTAGTAAACATTGTAATTAGTATAATAATAACAGATAAAGTAATATTTATTGCTAAAAGCATATCAAGTATTGGTGGTGGTAATGGAATTATAATCATAAGAACAATTCCTATAACACCAAAAGCTATAATAATATCTATATTCTTTTTTAAATCAAAATTCTTTAAAGCCTCCATGCCATCATCCTCTACCTCAATCTAAACATTATGAAACTCTCTTAATGTTTAATATAATTTTAATAATCTATAGGGTTATAAATTAACTTTTAAATTTACGCACTTATCAAATGAGAAAATTTAATATCTTTTTACTTTTTCATTTTATAAACAACAGCTAAAATTTCTGCTACTGCTTGATACATGTTATATGGAATTTCCAATCCTAAATCTACTTCTTTATATATAAGTCGTGCTAAAGGTTTATTCTCAATAATTGGGATATCATTGTTTTTTGCAATTTCTTTTATTTTTATTGCTATATTATCTGCTCCTTTGCCTATGACCTTAGGAGCAACTCCACTATTCTCCTCATATTTTAATGCTATTGCTATATGAGTTGGATTAGTTATTACCACTGTAGCATCCGGTATATCTTGCATCATTCTTCGCATAGCCATTTCTCTTTGCTTTTGCCTTCTTTTCCCCTTAACAATAGGATCTCCTTCTTGTTGTTTGAATTCTTCTTTTACTTCTTGCTTTGTCATTCTTAAATCTTTTTTAAACTTATATTTTTGATACCCATAATCTGCTATTCCAATTACAATCATTACTAAACTTACTTTTTTCAAAATATCTACTATAAGGTCCCCTAATGCATAAGTCATTGCTACAAATCTTAAATTAGTAAAATTTAATATACGATAATAATTTGACTCTATAAACTTATATCCAACATATCCGATAATAATTATGATAATTATGTTTTTTAATAAATCTATAATAGCTTTTATTGAAAACATATTCTTTAATCCCTTTATAGGATTTATTTTTTCAAATTTTGGCTTTAGCGGTTCTTTAGTAAACATTTTACCTACTTGAGCAATGTTTGCAATTACTCCCATAACCATTATTGGTAATGCTACTGGCAAGAATATAATAAACATCTTTATAATTACAATTTTCACAATTTCACTTACATTGTTTAAAGTAAGCTCCATATTGGTATACTGAGAAAAAAACATTATAAGTATTTCTTTAAGTCCATTTAAGACTCCCTCAAGAAAAAACATAGCTACTGCGGTAACCCCTAAAAGTCCTATGGCAGAAGTAAACTCTTTACTCTTTGCTACTTGGCCCTTTTTTCTTGCATCACTTTTCTTTTTAGGAGTTGCATCTTCTGTCTTTTCTCCACCTTCACTGGCAAAAAACACTAATACACATGGTAATACATCTAATAGTCCTTTAATAGCCTGAGACATCTGATCTAAATTATTAATTATCATTTTCATTAATACCGGTACTGATAAGGATACTGTAAGTAATCCAAGCATTATTTTTATAGGAATACCTAGCATCATTATATTTAACTGTGGCATTACCCTTGCAACCAAGCCTAAAGTGAAATCTGTAATTATTATTATAAAAATTATAGGTACTGCCATTTTAAATCCTATATAAAAAAACTCTATAATAACATGTACCATATATGTAAAAATCTCTGGTTTAAAACTTAATGTTCCAATTCCTACTAAGTTAAAACTTTCTGCCAATGAAGCTATAACTAAATGATGTCCATCTATTAATATAAATACAATCATGCATAGCATATAAAAAAATCTTCCTAATATTGTCGCTGTCTCATTTGACAATGGGTCAAACACTGCTGACATAGAAAAGGAAACTTGAAAATCTAAAAATTGACCTGCCATTTGTACAATCTGAAAAACTATAGTAGTTATAAACCCTAACAATAATCCAATTGATATCTCTTTACAGATTAGAACTATAAAATACAAATTATTGTTAACTTCAGGTGCTGTTTTTCCGATTATAGGGACCATTATAAATGTTAGTAATAAAGATAAAACTACCTTATATCTTTGTGGAACACCACTTGGAAAAAATAATGGCACATAAAATATAAAAGATGTTAACCTTGTAAATACTAGTATAAATATTAAAAGTTCTTGTAAATTCACTGATTCTATCAAAATTTATCCCACCTAAGGCTATATATTAGAAATTACCGAAAAAATATATTTAGTAAAAGATATCATAGTATTTCCCATAAATCCTGCTGTTAATAATCCAACCAATGCAACTGCAACTATCTTAGGTACAAAGGTTAAAGTTTGCTCTTGTATTTGAGTAGTAGCTTGAAAAATACTTATCACAAGTCCTACAACTGTTGCTGTAATAAGCATAGGTCCTGCTAAAATAAGCGAGGTTTTTATAAGCTCCCTCATAAGTGCTATAACCAAATTTTCTGACATATAATCACTCCTTACTTAAAGCTCATAATCAATGATTGACTTATTAAATTCCAACCATCTACCAGTACAAATAATAACAATTTAAACGGTAATGATATCATTACTGGTGATAACATAAACATTCCCATTGCCATAAGTACACTGGAAGTAACTATATCAATTACTAAAAATGGAATAAATAATAAGAATCCTATTTCAAATGCCGTTCTTAATTCACTTATCATAAATGCTGGCATTATAGCATAAAGAGGAACATCGTCATATATTGGAACTTCTACGTTATCTTTTCCTTTTTCATATTTTACTGTGTCTTCAAGATTACCTACTTCTAAAAATAATTTTAAATCCTTTGTTCTTGTTTGCCTTAGCATAAAATCTCGCATTGGATTTATCGCATTAGTATATGCCACTTCAGTGGTAATTTTATTCTCCATATAAGGTTTTATTGAATTGTTATTAATATCTGTAATTGTAGGCGCCATAACAAAAAACGTAAGAAAAAGTGAAAGCCCTATTATAACCTGTCTTGGGACAGACTGCTGAATCCCTATAGCATTTTTTAATATAGATAATACAGTAACAATTCTTACAAAACCTGTTGTCATCATTATTATAGATGGTAATAATGTAAGTACTGTTAATGCTAATAGTATCTTTATATTCTCTACAAAATCAGTAGGATTTTCTCCACCTTTAAAATCAACACTTATATTAGGAATTGGTATTGTATTATTAGGTGCAGCACTTACTACCTTATATCCTATAAAGGAAATTATTAACGCCAACATAATTGTGGTAACATATTTCTTTTGTCTATTTTTCATATAAATTCCTCTTTTATATTTTAATTTTCTTAGAATATTATTTTTTGTGTTTTCGTCTATTTTTCCATATATCACTATATTTTTTTATACTTTCTTCATAATTGTTACTTTTCTCTTCTAGAATTTTTATCTCATCGCCATCTAATTCTCTTAGAATTCTTATTTCATTGTTAGTTGAACTTACTACACATACTTTTTCACCAATTTTAACTATTAAAATTGAACCCTCTTTAGATAAAGAGAGTTTTTCTATAACTTTCATATATTTTCCTGGAGGAGTTACATAAATTTTACTAGTAACTCTTCCAAGCAAATATATAAGAATTAGTATACATGGTAAAAATATTATAAGTTGTAGAAAGCTTTTTATAATTTCACTTTCCATAATAGACCTCTATTGAACTAATATTTCTGAAAAATAAACATTGTATAATTGTCCTGTACTTAATAATTCATTAATTCTTGTAATTAATTCATCCTTTAACTGTTCTTCTCCTTCTGGAGATAAATCAGCAGTTTTTTTAGTTCTTAAAGTATTTGTTATTGAATCTCTAATTGCAGATTTCTTTTTTTCTATTTCTGGTAGTAAATCCTTGTTTTTCTCATCATATCCTAATGAAATTTTTATCTTCAAATATCTTGGTTTTCCTTCATCTGCCAAATTTACTAAGAATTCATCTAAATCATAATATCCTTCATTTTTTAGTGAATTATTACTAATTACTTGTTGCTCATTTCCACTTACAGGAACATCATCCTTTGTACCGAAAAAATATCCTGCAAACATACATCCACCAGCTAATATTAAAAATAAAAGTATAATTAAAACAACTTTTAATACATTGCTCTTCTTGTTTTCACTACCTTCAATATTTTCTTTTTTGTTTTTTTCTTTAGCCATAATTCTACTCCTTTTTATTTGTAACAATAATTATATTTACCCTTCTGTTTTGAGCTCTATGCTCATCACTATCATTAGGTACTATAGGACTATATTCACCACAAGATACTGCCATAAACCTTTCTGGATTTTTATTGCCTTTTTCATTTATAAAATATTGCATTACGCTTATAGATCTTGCTGAAGATAAATGCCAATTGCTAGGATATATATCACTGTTTATAGGTACATTATCCGTATGTCCCTCTATAATTATTTTATTATTTATGTTAGATATTATTGTGTTAATTTTTGATAATATTTCCTTACTTTCAGGTAAAAGATCTGCCTTTCCAGAATTAAAAAGAACTGTCTCTTTCATTTGAATGTTTATACCTTTTTCATCTTCATAAACATTTACATCTGATTTTAAATCATTTTCCATTATAATTTCCATAACCTGTTCATATACATTATCTTGCATATGTTGACTGCTGTTTTTTTCACCTTCTGTCATTTCAGGTTGTCCAACAATTGGAACTTCTCCACTAGATGTATTGAAATCTAACACATTTTGTGATGAACTACCAGTAAACATAAGTTGGAAAGAATTAGACAATTGCATAAACTTTTCTTCATTTACTGTTGACATAGAATATAGTAGAACAAAGAATGTTAAAAGCAGTGTCATAGTATCTGCAAAAGTTCCAAGCCATTCATCAGTCCTCATATCCTTTTTGCTTTTTCTAGCCATTCTCTACCTCACCACCTGATTCAACTTTAAATGTTTCTTTTTCTACCGGTGATAAGTATGCTAATAATTTATCTTCCACAATTCTTGGGTTTGCACCAGATTGTATTGCAATAACTCCTTCAACTATCATTTCCATATTCGCAACTTCTAAAGCTGTTTTATTATCTAACTTTGCTGCTATAGGTAGTGCAATTAAATTTGCAATTAATGAACCATAAAATGTAGTTATAAGTGCTGCACCCATACCTTTTGTTAAAGCATCAGCATCAGTCATGTCTGATAGCATTTGTATAAGCCCTATAAGAGTACCACACATACCAAAAGCCGGAGCATATGCTCCCCATGATTTCAGCATTGCTGAGCCTTGGGAATGTCTAGTTTCTAATTGTTCAATTTCTAATGCCATTATTTCTTTTATCGCTTCTGGCTCTATTCCATCGACTACCATGCTTAATGCTTTTTTTGTAAATGGATTTTCTATAGATGAGATATCATCTTCTAAGGATAATAATCCTTCTCTTCTTGCTTTTCTTGACATCTCTGTAAAATTCAATACTATATCTGTTTTAGAACTAGCATCTTCTTTAAATGCTTTTGCTATAACTTTTCCAAGTCTTTTAATATCTTTCATTTCATAAGATATTAATACTGCACCTATAGATCCACCTCCAGTTATAGCAATAGACGCTACATCTATATATATCTTGGCATTACCTCCTGCATCCATTATTCCATAAATAACTAGCACCCATGCTACGATAAGGCCAATAATTGTTAGCATATCGTTCTTTTTCATATTTATGTCCTCCTAAAAGTTTCCTGAAAATATTTTTCTTTTAAATTCAATTATTTTTTTTATTACTTCATCACGATTTTCTTTTACTAAATAAACCTTACCATTACTTAAGGTAATAACTGTGTCTGGAACTGATTCTATTTTTTCAATATGATCACAATTTATAATAACTTTTTTCTCATTTAAAGTTGTAACTTCAACCATACCTCTCACCCTTTTCAATTTCAAATTTATATAAACACAAAATAAAGGAATTATCATCTAATAGATAGTTTGTCCACTTTTAGAAGATGTTAAATTTGTATCAGCTGATAACAAGATATTGGTAAATAAATTTTAACTTTAAGTTATTCCTCTTATAGGGTTCCAAGTTAACTTTTAAAATTATCCATTTCAAAACTTGAATACCTAAAATAGTGAGACATGCTCCGAATCACTTAGAATTCAACTCTACATTTTGTATAAAATATTTTAAGAGTGTTGAATAAATTTAAATTGGAGCTTGTTTTCCTATATTTGTGTTACATTCAAACCTAAATTTATTAAACTTTTTATATTATTTATAAGTATTATGTATAACAATATTTATATTTTTATATCCAACCTGCAAACTAATTTACAGGTTGGACAATGTATTAAAACTTTTAAATGCTTTTTAATTTTCTCTTAAATTTAAATTCTTATTAATTAAATTTTTTATCTTTTTAAATTAACTAACTCTTGAAGTATTTCATCACCAGTTGTTATAACCTTACTACAAGCTTGGAAAGAACGGCTGGCAACTATCATCTCTGTAAACTCTACAGCTAAATCTACGTTAGACATTTCAAGCATACCATTTATTATACTTCCATAAGCTGCTGCTGCTTTTTCATTTTCTGATCCCTTTCCTGGTCTATAGGCTGGCTTTCCTGAATTTACACCTGGAACATACATATTTTGACCTACCCCTTCAAGTCCGCCATCATTTACAAATGATGCCATAGCAACTTGACCTATTACAGCTGAAGTTCCATCTTCTAAAGAAACTTTTAAAATTCCATCTTTTTCTATAGTAAAACCTGTAACTTTAATCTTTTCTCCCTTACCATTTGTTACATTTTCAGGAATTACCAAAGGCTTTAAGTCTCCTTTCAAAGTACCTTCAGCTCTTTCCATTTCCCCTTCACCTAAGTCAGTAACTGTAACTTCTATTTTTTTAGACGTATCATTATAAGCAACAGTAGCTCCACCAGTATCTGGATAGTACCCCATAACTCTATACCCATTAGGTGTTACTAAATTTCCTAAGCTATCTCTTTTAAATTCTCCATCTCTTGTATAAAAAGGTTCTATAGTACCTTCAGCATCGCCAGTACCAGTAATATTTACACTACCAGTTACAGGCCCTTTTCCAACTATAAAATATCCACTTCCATCAATTGCATTATCTAGTGGTCTTCCTGTTGGGTTTAAGCTTCCCTGTCCTGTATTTACTTCTATACTTTGAAGATTAACGCCCATACCTATTTGCTTTGGGTTACTTCCTCCTAATGCTAAAACTGGTCCAGAACCTTTTCCTATAGTTTCACGCATTGTATCTTGAAAAGTAACTCTTGATGATTTAAATGATGTTGTTCCTGAGTTTGCTATATTATTACCTATAACGTCTAACTTTTTTTGTTGTGCATTCATTCCTGATATGCCTGAATACATGGATTTTATCATCTTTACTTCCTCCTTTAATTTCATCTCAAATCTATCGTTCATTGAGATAGAAGGCTTCCTAAAAAGGTCCAGCCTTTATTTAATATTTTTTACTATAATAGAACTACAGAATCTACATTAGTTACTACATTAATTTCATCTTTATTTTTTTCCATAGCAGTTATTATTGTTCTATTTTTTATACTTGCTATTAAGGCCATATCTTTATAAAGAATCAATGCTTCCCTACTTCCCTTTTCACTTGCTTTATTTATTCCTTCGTTGATTTTATCTAAAAGTTCACCACTAAGTTCTATATTTCTTTCTTTAAGTCTTTTTGCAGAGTGGTTTGATAAAGTAAATCCCTGGTTTTTGGCTTTTTCTGATTTAAATATATCATCAAAGCTTTTGCTTTCCTTAGCTTCATTTTTAGTAATATTTTTTTTATCCTGTAAATTACTAAAATCACCTATGGGATACAAAACTCCATTTATAATTCTATAACCCATTATAAAACCTCTAATCTTTTATAATTTTATTGTTGTTTTTTTATATTCATAATGTAATCAAATGGATAATCTTTAATCTCTGGTTTTCCATTCTCATCATATTTTAAGTTGCCATCTTCATCTTTAAGATGTACTTTTACTTTTATGCCTTCTTCATCTCTAAATATTTCTGTTACTGTACCATAAGGTCTCTTTTTCTCTGGTTTTTCAATTGGCTTTTCTTCTTCATCGCCTTCTTCATTACCTTCCTCAGGATCTTTTCCATCTACATCTTTATCCCAAAGTTCAATATCTTTACCTATTAAATTTGCTCCATTTATGAAGTTGATATAATCTAAAGTTGGATCATCTATTTCAGCTACTTCTAACACATCATTATAATCAAAGCTTTTAATCTCTCCATCAGCAGTTACAACTGTTATATATACATTGGATCCATTTTTATAAACAGATTGAACCACACCAACCTCTTGCTCACCCTTAGTATTAGCCGCATTTAATGCTACAAACTTTCCTACCAATCCTTGAGCACCAGAAAGTCTCATAGTAGTATTCAAATTAGCCATTTGTTCCAAGCTTGAAAATTGAGCCATTTGAGTTACATATTGAGTATTATCCTGTGGTTGAGTTGGATCTTGGTTTGCAAGTTCAGCAGCTAATATTTGTAAAAACATATTTTTATTCATATCATCGCCAGGTTTAACAACATTAGTTCCTCTTTCAGTTTTGCTAGCTGTAGCTGACGCTTTACTATCTTTCTTTAACTGATCCATTTGGAAACTAGAATTACCAGTTTTAGGTAAACTTACATTTGGCACTTTTAAAACCTCCTTTTCTTTTATAGTAAAATAATTCAAAACTTACACTAATACATTTAACATATCATCATTAGAATCTTTATCTTCACTTTCACTATTTA
This sequence comes from Clostridium sp. CTA-19, assembly GCF_054767855.1. Classification (NCBI taxonomy): domain Bacteria; kingdom Bacillati; phylum Bacillota; class Clostridia; order Eubacteriales; family Clostridiaceae; genus Clostridium; species Clostridium sp. CTA-19. The sequence continues at coordinate 64,173 of NZ_BAAABH010000008.1, forward strand.
AATTTGATTCATCTATATTTTCTGTACCGTTAATATTATTATTTTTTTCTTTATTATTCTCATTAGATTGATTTTCTTTATAACTACCATCATTAAAATATGTTGTATCTTCGTTATAAACTGATACTTCAACATTTTGAATTTTTATTGTATCATTTGTAAGCTTGTCCATAATTTCTTTTACATTTGCGTTAAGTAATGCAACAGTTTCTTTATTAACAGCTTTTAATTGAGCTTTCATCATATCCCCTTCCATAGTAAGATTTATTACAATCTCACCTAAATGCTTAGGATTGACTTTCACAACTAGATCTTGAATATTATTAAGATTCATATACTTTATAGATTTAATAATATCCTCATTAAAAGAAGTTTTATTAATTAAGAAATTATCTTTTGGTATGTCTTCTACTGGATTATTACTTATTTTGCTTAAAAGATTATTAAACTTATTTAAAGGCAATTCTTGTTTTTCACCACTTATTTTTTCTAGTAATTTATCCTCTTTAATTAACTCACTTTTTAAAAGATTTTTACTACTATCATTGTTATTTTTATTGCTATTTTCCTTAGTATTGTCCTTTAAACTGTCTTTAGAATTCTCTTTGATATCTACTACTAATTTAGGCATTTCTTTATTTTCTGCATTGTTTACTTCTTTTTTAAATGAATTTATAGCTTCTTTCAATGATTTTTCAATTAGTTCCTTTATACTGCTATCGTTTATGTTTTCATCCATATTTAACTGTGATAATAGCTTTGTTAAGGATTCATCTAAAGAATTTTTATTTAAAATTTCACTAAAATCACAATTATCATTGATAAATTTACAAATTAAATCTTTTAACTGTTTATTACTTATATTTTCAACTTGTATTTCATCTGGATATACCTTAGCTAGTAAATTTACTATTTGTTTTCTTAACTCTTCTAAAGAATTTTCATCTAAATTTTCTATACATTCTTCAACTTTTTCTTCTAATTTTTCTTCAACCTTCTCGCTTTTCACTTCATTACTTCCAGATACTTTTTCATTATTAGATATCTTCTTTTCATCTGTATTAGTCTTACCTTTATCTAAAAGTTTTTGAAATGTATTAGAGTTTTCTTTATCTTTTGATACACTTTTTTCTTTTTGTGGTAAATTTTCCATTGCATCTTTTCTAATAGTATTTAAAAAATTTATTTCCATATTTTTCACCTCCTTTCAGCAACTTTCCTTATGTGACCATATAAAGCAAATTCATCTGCTTGCTTTTGCTCTTTCATTGATTCTTCATCTTTAAAACGTTTATAATCCTTTTCTTTTAAGATTTCTACGGTTTTTCTTTCCACTTGAGCCTGTACTAACTCTTTTCTTTTATTTTCTGTAGCTACCTTTCTATTTTTCAATTCCTTTTCTTCAGTTTCTATAGCCATATTTAATGTATTTAAATATTTAAGGACCACTTTTCTTTCTATAGTACTTAAATTTAAAGGAACATTTTTATACTGATTATAATCGGTTTTAAATTCCTTTATTTTCTTTTCAACTAAGTTTTGAGAAGTCACAGCTTGTACAAATTCTCTTTTTTTACCCTCTTCTTTTTCTTCTCTTATATCTAATAGCTTTTGAAGTTTAAATTTGTATGACATAGGTTCCCCCTTATATAAAATCAATTCTTAACCAAAACAAGTTTAAAATTTTATCATTTGATAAATATAATAAGTTTAAAAATTATTTTGAACTCTATAACTGACTAAATGTATTCTCAAGGAAAGACACATTTTCATCAAAATTTGATTCTTCTTTTATCCCTTGTCTTAAAAAATTTATAAGAACATCATTATATTTTATAGCCATATCTATTTTAGGATTACTACCTTCTACATATGCACCTAAATTAATTAAATCTTCGGCATCTTTATAAGTAGCTAATAAATCCCTAGCTTTAGATGAAGCATTTTTATGATTTTTACTACATATTTCTGGCATAAGTCTACTAACACTGTTTAATATATCTATAGCTGGGTAGTGATTTTTAGCTGCTAATGCCCTAGATAAAACAATGTGTCCATCTAATATACCTCTAACAGCATCTGCAATAGGTTCATTAAAGTCATCACCATCTACTAATACTGTGTAGAAAGCTGTTATTGAACCTTTATCAGACATCCCACTACGTTCTAATAATTTAGGCAGCATAGCAAACACTGATGGTGTATATCCTTTAGTAGCTGGTGGTTCACCTATAGCTAGTCCGACTTCTCTTTGTGCCATTGCAAAACGTGTTACTGAATCCATCATTAAAATTACTTTTTTTCCTTTATCTCTAAAATATTCTGCAATTGCTGTAGCTGTAAAGGCCCCTTTTAATCTTACAAGGGCAGGTTGGTCAGAAGTAGCACATACTACTACTGACTTTTTTAACCCTTCTGGTCCTAAATCTTTTTCTATAAAATCAAGAACCTCTCTTCCCCTTTCACCTATAAGACAAATAACATTTATTTCCGCCTGTGCTTCTCTAGCAATCATACCTAAAGTTGTACTTTTACCAACACCACTACCAGCAAAAATTCCTATCCTTTGACCTTCACCACAGGTTAAGAATCCGTCAATGGCTCTAACACCTGTTGGAATAACTTCTTTTATTCTTCGTCTTTTTAAAGGGTCCGGTGGCATAGCTTCTAAGGAATAATTAGTAAAAGTTGAAATTTCATACTCATTTAATGGATTTCCAAGTCCATTTAATACCTTTCCAAGTAATTCATCACTACATTTAACACTTAATGGTTTTCCTGTAGGAAGAACTCTACACCCTGGAGCAATACCCTTTAATTCACCTAAAGGCATTAGTATTACATTATCCCCTCTAAATCCAGTTACTTCACTTTCAACAGCTTCATTTAACTGATTATAAACTTTACAGACTTCTCCTACAAAAGCCCTTATACCTTTTACTTCTATAGTTAAACCTATAACATTTACTACTATTCCTTCTTTGTAATAATAATCAGCATTCTTAATTTTATCTTCTAGCTTGTTAAAATTTAAAGTTAACATTTAATATCACCTTTTAGCTATCTTTCCATAATTAATTCTTTTAATTTGTCCATAATATAATCAATACCTATCTCAACTTTTCCATTTTCTTTTTCTATAATGGCAACTCCATCTTCTAGTGAGTTATCCTCTACAATAAATATATCTCCACTAAAAGCTAACCTATTAATCATATTAAGCTTTTCATCTTCTAATGAATTTTTATATTTACAGTTGCATCTTATAATAAAATAATTTTCATTTTTTTCTTTCGAAAGAATATCATAGACAATATTGTTTAATGCATCGAAGTTGCTTAATTCCTTTTTTAACACTTCATTAACAGAAATTAATACAAGGTTTCTAAAATGCTCTTCTTTTTCTTCAACATACTTTTTATATTCTTCTTTAGCATTTGCAAGTACTGCCTTAGCATTTTCTATTATAAGAGCACCCTCATTTAAAGACTTTTCCATTCCTTCATCATAGCCTTTTTCAAAACCATTATTATATCCTTCTAAACTTCCTTTTTCAAAAGCATTGGTCTCTATTTCTTTAGCATCTTCTGATGCCTTAACTAAAATTTTGTCACTTTTTATTTGAGCATTTTTTATAATGCTATCAGCCATATTTTCCATACTTTTTAAAAGTTCATCATTATTAACTATATTAATAGTTTTCTCATTCTCTTTTCTATCTTCTTTTTCCTTATCAACAAGTTTGAAATTAATGGCAGAGATTTCTTTTTTTCCTTCTGTTATAACATCTTTGTTTTTAATAATATTATAAGATGATTGCATCCTCTCCACCTCTTGCTATTTGTATTTCACCAGCATCTTCTAATCTTCTTATTATTGCAACAACCTTTTGTTGAGCTTTTTCAACTTCAACAAGCCTTACTGGACCTAAGAATTCCATGTCCTCTTTTAGTGTAGCCGCTGCCCTCTTAGACTGATTCTTAAATATGGCATTTGCAACTTCTTCAGAGCACCCCTTAAGGGCAAGACATAATTCTTTATTATCCACTTCACGTAATATTCTTTGAATAACTGGATCTCCAAGAGTAATAATATCCTCAAATACGAACATAGATTCCTTAACTTTTTCTGCAAGTTCACTATCTTCATGATCTAAAGCTTCTGTAATATTTTTTTCTGTACTTCTATCAACCTGATTTAATATATTTACTAAGGAAGGAACACCTCCCACAATAGTACTTTCACTATTGTGGATTATATTAGATAACTTATCATTAAGCACTCCTTCGATTTCCTTAATAACCACAGGGTATATAGTGTTCATAGTGGCTATCCTATAAGCAACTTCCGCTTGAAGTTCAGGAGGAAGTTCTGACATTATTTGTCCTGCTTTATCCGGTTGAAGATAACAAAGTATTAACGCTATTGTTTGAGGATGTTCATTACGTATAACATTCATAAGCTGAGTTGCATCAGCTTTTCTAGCAATAGAGAATGGTCTGTATTGCTGGGTTGCTTCTGTAACTCTTTCTAATATTTCTGATGCTCTTTGAGTTCCTAATGCCTTAGATAAAAGATTTCTTGCATACTCTATTCCACCTTCTAAAATATAATCTTTAGCCTTATTCATCTCTAAGAATTCATCTAATATAAATTTTCGTTGTTGTGACGATACTGAGCTCATGTTAGCAATTTCATAAGTTACCTTTTGTATATCTTTTTCTGGTAGCCTTTTTATAATTCCTGAAGATGCTTCAGGCCCTAATGTTATAAATAATATTGCCGCTTTTTGAACACCGGTCAATTTCTCTACTTTAGCCATAAATTATCCCCTTTCATCATCTGCTAACCATGATTTAACAACATCTGCTACCTGTTCTGGCTTATTAGTTGCATACTTTTTAACTTCACCTGTAACATGCTCATTTTCATTTTTAGCGTCTAAATTTAAAGTTTCAAAAACTTCTTTTGGTTTTACGTCATCTCCGATTATAATATCAAAGTTTGAATCCTCATCTTCATACTCTTCTTCATCTTCTCCCCTTGATTTCTTAACTGCTAAAATTATTGCTAAAATTGCTATAAGCGCACCAACTCCACCTACTACCATAGCTATAATCTTGTTTCTTTTCGCAGCAGCTTCTTGTTTTTTCATATCTTCTAATTCTTTTTGAGCTGCTTCTTTTTCTGCATTATCAAAATCTAATGATTCAACAGTTACTGAATCTCCTCTTTTTTTATCTAATCCAATAGACTCGGTAACTAGATTTCTTATAGCATTTTTTGCTTGAGCATCTACTTTACCATCTACTACTACAGATGCTGATAATTTTTGAACTTCTCCTGGTGCTTTAATAACTGTTTGTTCCTTTTTAGATAGCTCATAATTTGTAGTATTTTCTTTATGAGTAACTCCTTTTTCTGTCTCTTCATTATTCTGAGTGTTATTCATATTATTATCTACTGGACTACCTGATGTGTTACCACTATCATTTTCTGTAGTAACAACTTCATGATTACTTACAACTGCGCCTTCTTTACCATAATCCACACTATTTTGCTCTACTGCATCAAAATTTAATTCTGCATTTACAGATACTCTAACTTTGTCTTTATATATAGGTTCAAGTACATTCATTATTTTTTTTGAATATTCTTCTTCCAATTGCTTTTTAGCTTGTAATTGCTTTTCAGTAGAATTAATAGATTTATTTTCACCTTTTTCATCATAAAGACCTTCTGTTAATAACTTGAAATCGTCAGATACAACAGTTACATTTTCATTTGGAAGGTTTTCTACACTTCCTGAAATCAATGAAACAATAGCCTTTACTTGATCCTCAGATAATTGCTTGCCTTTGCTCATTAATAATGTTACTGATGCCGATGCTGGAGTCGGTTTAGTTATAAATGCAGATTTATCTGGTATAACTAAATTAACTTTTGCATTCTCCACTTCCTCAAAAGATTTTATAGTTCTTTCTAATTCTCCAGCTAACGCCCTTTGATACATAACTTTAGTTTCTGTATCTGTAGAACCTACTGAACTTTTCTCATCAAACAATTCAAAACCATTGCTACCTTCTTTGAAAGATACTTGTGATAATAATTCCATTCTTAACTTATCTACATTTTTCTTTTCTACTAAAATAGAATCCCCTTGAATTCTATATTTATATTTTTTCTCTTCTAATTTTTCTATTACTGCGCCTGAATCCTCTGCTGTCATTTTGGAGAATAATACTGCATATTTAGGTTTTAAAGCAAGTACTGACATCGTTATTACAGTTATTATAGCAACGGAGGTAAGTATAGCTACAGCTATCTTTTTAGCCTTGCTCATTTCTTTTATTTTATCTTTTTGCTCTTTTAAGCTCTCAGATAGCTTACTCATTCTGTGCACTCCTTACTATATTTGCATTTTATTAAATTCTTCATAGGCATTTATAAGCTTATTTCTTACTTGAACTGCTAGTTCTAATGTCAATCTAGCTTCTTCCGCTGAAACCATTGCTTCATGTAAATTAACATCACCTTTTATAAAACCATTTGTTTCTTCTTCTGCTTTTACTTGTGTTTCATTAACCTTATTTAAAGCCGAATTTAACATTTCAGAAAAACTACTTCCTATATTGTTTTGCTCATTCTTATTCTCAATATTTCCTTTTACCCCTTCATTAAAAACCTTAATGCCGGGAACAAATTCGTTTGTTACCATAAAATTCACCTATCTTCCAATTTCTAATGTTTTTGATATCATATTCTTTTGAGTATTTAATGCTGTTATATTTCCTTCGTAGGCTCTTGAAGCAGCAATTAAATCTACTGTTTCATTTAATATATTTACATTAGGCATTGTTACATATCCCTTTTCATCTGCATCAGGATGGGATGGATCATAAACTTTTTTTAGTGGAGATTTATCATCTTCAACACCGACTGCTTTAATTCCCATCGGTTTTAGTTCTACCTTACCACTTGACTTATCTATCTCTTTTTGTAAATTTTCTTCAAAGGTTGCAATTTTTCTTACATAAGGCTTTCCATCAACGCCTCTTGTAGTATTTGCATTTACTATATTAGATGTTATTGTATCTAGTCTTAATCTTTCTGCTGAAAGACCACTAGCACTTATTCTCATACCTCTAAATGCTTCCATCTATTAATTACCTCCTTTTATCACTGTACTTCTCATATTGAATCTAGTATTAGCTTGTTTTACTAGCGCATCATACATTAAACTATTTGATGCTGCACTGGTCATTTCACTTTCTATATCAACATTATTTCCGTCTTCTCTCATACTAGATTTATTATCTTTTTTTACTTCTATATCATCTGCAGAAAACCCCATATGTTTATTGCTAGTTTTTTTTAATTCATAATTTTTTGAATTTTCCTCTTTAAGTGCTTCATCAAAATTAACATATTCTCTTTTATAATCCTTTGTATTTACATTTGATATGTTATTGTTTATAACCTTTCCACTTAAAGTTGTTACATCCATTCCTTTTTTTATTAAATTATATGTAACATTATCTATTCCCAATATTATCCCTCCTCTTTATACACTTAACTTCAGAATTACATCAAAAACTAAAGCTTATTTCCCTATATAGTTTCACTTTAATTTCTTTATTTTTTACCTATATTTCCAATAATGTTCAGCACATCTTGAGGAAGCTTATTTGCCTGAACCATAAGTGATAATCCTGCATTTACTAGAACATTATTTTTAGTATACTCTATAATCTCCTCGCTAATATCTGCACCAGTTAAAGAGCTCTCCGCATTTTGTGTTTTTAATGATAATTCATTTAACATTTCAGTATTACTAGTTAATCTATTTGATATAGCTCCCATTTTACTTCTGCAATCGTTTAATTTACTTATAGCAGTATTTATTGTATCTATAGACTTATTTATTTCTTCTGTAGTTAATACTTTAATTTGTCCATCTAATCCTAACCCTGAAGAACTTAAATCACTTGTTGGGATTGTAGTTTGCTCGCCGGCATTACTACCACATTGAACTAGTATTCCTTTATCTGACGATAATATCTTTTTACCGTTTATTTCTGTATTTTTAGCTATATCATCAATTCCTTCTAATATAGAATTTATTTCCTCTTGAATTATTTTTTTATCTTCTTCAGAGCCTGTCCCCCCTGCCTGTATAGTAAGCTCTTTAATTCTTATTAATGAATCTGATATATTCTGCGATGCACTATCAGCTGTTTGTAACATACTTATAGTATCTTGTGTATTTCTTGATGCCATTTCTAATGATCTTATTTGTATTTTCATATGCTCACTACTAGACAATTTATTAGGATCATCCTTAGCTGTTGCAACTTTTAATCCTGAATGAATTCTGCTCATAGCTGCATTTTGTTTAGATAAATTTTTACAATAGGCATTATATATGTTTAGAGCTGACATATTATGATTTAATCTCATCTACTTCACTCCATATTCTTAATTTAATATTTGTAAACACTGTATACAACAAATAGTTTACCACACTCTTATATAAAGACAATTACATAAGTATTTAGTAAACTTTTCAATAATTTAGATCTATTCCATATATGTATACTACCTTTTAATCCCTTAATGCTATAGGTAAACAAGCTCCAATTTAAATTTATTCAATAACCTTAAAATATTTTTATAAAAGATATAGTGTTGAATTCTAAGTGTTTCAGAGCATGTCTCACTATTTTGGGCATCCAAATTTTAAAATGAATAATTTTAAAAGTCAACTTGGAACCCTATAGTATACGAATTATATTAACATTGGATATTAATATATAAGTAAATCAAGCAAAAATTTCAACTTATACATTATCCAATTTTAAAATCATAATACTATAATGTTGATAGCGTCACTATAGTATTATGATTAAATTTGGGTTGATTTTTATAAACACATTTTTCGATAGTTATCATGTCTCACTATTTTGGGTATCCAAGTTTTAAAATAATCAATTTTAAAAGTTAACTTGAAACCCTATAGTTTATATTAAACAAGGTAGGTTGTCTTGTTTATTAGAACTTAAACACTTTTCTTACTTCTATATTAAGTTTTTAAATTTGCTTTTTCAATAAACTTGTCACAAAATGCACTTTAATTGTAACATATATACAAAATTATCATATATTTATCAAAAAATATCATAACTTCTATAATTTTATGAAATTTTATAAAAAAATTAAAGTCTACATAAACTTTTTATGTAGACTTTGTTTTAAATTTATACTTTTTCATTTATGAAATAAGAATTTCTATAAAAATCTTTATTATATTGATTATTAGCTACTTTATTTTTTGATATAATTTTTATCTTATCCTTTATTTCATCTTTTCTTGTGTTAAATAAAATTTTAATCTTTTTCTCATCCTCTAATAAATTTAATTTACATATAACACTTTTTAATCTTTCTTTATCTACATTAGAATTTTCTATTTTATTTATTATCATTTGTTTTTCTATAATTAAGCTTTCTATATTATCATAAGACGCATTTTCAATATCTTCACTAAGGCTTCTTATTATTTCTTGATTTATAGAAGAACATCTTTCAAGTAAATTTTCCATGTATCTTAACTACCCATCTGCTGTGTAAACCAATTCATTTGAGAATTTAATGAATTCATAACCTTCTCTAACTGAGCAAACTGTAGATAATATCTATTTTCCATTTCATTCATTTTCTTTACTTGTTCTTTTATCATATCTTCTTTATCTAATATGCTTTTAGTTAAAATATTATTCTTATCTGTTACACTACCTTCAATTCCAGCTTTTTCTAGTAGTAATCCTCTATTTCCAGTATCACCTAATATTCTTGTACTTGCATATTTTTTAAATGTTGTATCTACTTTTTCCATTCCTGTTTTAAAAGTATTAAATGTTTTTTCTGCATCTTCATTTAAGGCTTTTTTAAACTTATCTTCATCTAAAACAAGTTTTCCACCTTCTCGCACATTATCAGATGTTTCTATCCCTATACTAAATAAAGTATCCTTATCTCCAAACATATCCATTCTTAACTCTGACATCATGTTCTTAAGATAACTATCTCCTTTTAATATACCTTTTTTAGATTGTTCTTCCCATTTTTTTATTTCTTCCTCTTTCATATCTTTCTTTTCATCATCTGTAAGAGGCTTATAACTATAATTTCTTTTTTCTGTATTAAGTTTGTTAACCTTATCTATTAATTTATTATAATCTTCAATAAAGCTTTTAACTGTTTCCATTGCTTTACCATTGTCTTTAGTTATAGTTATAGTAAAATCTCCATCTTCGCTAGATACTTTACCATTTAAATCAGTATTTATTCCATTTAAATCAAAGTTTATTCCATCTTTTGAAAATTTATTTGTTTCACTATTTATATCTCCACTTTGTCCATTAGGAAGTGTTACTTTACAAGATGCGTTTTCACCTTTTGCTATATTCTCTGTTCCATCATCGGCTAAAACATTTAGTTTAAGTTTATCTTTTAGAAACTCTCCACCACTAATAACTTTTAAATTTGAATTAACCCCTGTTTTTAATGTACTTAATTCAAAGCTCTCAGTAATTTCACTATATTCAAGCTTTATTTCACCCTTACTTGCCTCTGATATAGCTTTAGCTAAATCACCAATTGTCATATCAGCAGTTGCTTCAACTTTGATAGTTTCTGTACTTTTGTTAACTTGAAATTCAAATGTTTTATCTTTACCTATTTTTGTTGACATATCTATTTCTTTCTCAACTTTTTCACCTTTAAAACTAGCATTTTCTGCAAGTTGTTCTACATTAACTTTATATGTTCCTTCTTTAGCCTCTGAATTTGCTGATATGTTTAACATTTCATTACTGCATTTAACTTTAGAACTATTTAAAGACTCTGAAGATAGTAAGTACGTATCTTTATTTAAAACATCAAAATATTTACCCATTAACCCATGAACGTCTTTTATAATGTCTCTATATATTTCTTGTTGCCAAAGCACTACTTGTTGTTGTTGCTTCATCGAATCTATTTTAAGCTGTTGTGGTTTAAGCATGTCTTTTATCATGGTATCTGTATCCATGCCTGTTGCCATACCTGTTATTCTCATATATTTCACCTCTCTAAAATTATAGGTTTTAAATTTAATGAATAAACTTAAATATAAACTTGTTTTCCTATAACAATATAGGGAATAAATTAGTTTTTATTCCCTACATACCTCTTAGCTAATATAATTAACATATTTATAAAAATTCAATGTATATGTTAATTTATATTTTCTTACTTATCTTTGTTTAGCTGATATTTTATATGCATCATTCCACATACTTCTAATATCTTCTATAAGTGGTATAATCTCATCCATTATCTTTATGTCAGATTTTATATTAGCTTCCATTAATCTATTATTTATAAATTCATATACAGATGATAAACCATCTATCCATTGTAGATTCGTACTTCTATCTAATGATATCATTAACTCATAAAATATATCCTGAGTTTTTACTAAGTTTTCATGCTTCTGTTTTATATCCTTGTCTAATATTGCTTGTCTTCCTATTTTGGCATATTTTACTGCTCCGTCTAAAAGCATCAATAATAATTGCTCTTTTGAAGCATAGTTTATGCTATTATTTTTATAAGCATTATATCCATTAGCATAAGAATTCATCCTTTAACCCACCTTTTACCTATGCTTTTTCATCTAGTAGAACTCCTGCCATTTCACACATAGCTGCCACCATATCTAATATTTTTTTAGGTGGTATTTCTTTTATTACTTTATCGTTTTCTTTATCCATTATTTTTACTATAAAAGTATTTCTAAAGAATTCATGCTGTTCATATTTTACATAGGAATCATGTTCCTTTAAAAATACATTTAATTTTTCTACAGCATTCTTTAATTTCTTCTCTTCAATATTTTCCTTTGAATTATATTTATCATTCAAACCAATACCTTTATTTTTTTCACCTTGAATATCTGAAGCTTTGTCTTGTTGTTCTACTAAATTAGCATCTTTTTTTTTGTTAGAATTTAATTTATTATAGTTTACTTCCTTGTTATCTACAATTTTCATTGTTCCAACTTCCATGTTTACACCTCTTAATTATTTTTTTAATTTTCCAAGGATTGAGGTATCTACTGAGACTGCATTTTTATTTTCTATAGTTACAGCATCCTTCAATTCCTTTCTTAGGATTGTAACATCTTTTGGTGCATTTATAGATAATTTTACTGACCCATTATCTAGTTTAACTACAACGATTTCAACATCTTCACCTATTAATATAGATTCCCCTTTTTTTCTACTTACAACTAACATTTTAAATTCTCCTTAAATAGTACTTCCTTTATATTATAGCTTTCATTATCTATTATAATTTGTTTTCCAAGATTGCTACTTATATTTAAAACTATAGGGGCTTTTAAATTAGTTGTAATTTTATTTATATCTGAATTTAATGTTACTGTAGTATAAACCGCTACTTCTTTTTCATTTTTAATCTTTAATTTAGATACTATTTTATCACTCAAATTAAACTCATAATCTTTCCTTACTAAAAATGGTGACATAATAACTATGCCTACTGATTCATCTTCAAGTGAATGAATAACTTTAAAATCTTCATTATCTTTTAGTGAAAATATTATATATTTTTTTAAATGCTCAAATCCTAAAAGACCATCACTTAAAGTTATAATTTCATCTTCATCATATTTTATAATGCCATGATACTTAGTCTTTAGTTCCATAATTTTTACTCCTTGTTCATTATCTTATAAAGTCTAATAAAGATGGTGGTAATATTTTAGATGCTGTTTGAAGCGATGCTAAATAAACAGTTTGTATCATTCCCATCTCCATGCTTTTTTCCACCCAGTCTATATCTTCATTGTAAGACAATATTGCTTTAAGGTTTATATTTTGGTCTTCATTTACATTTTTTGCACCTTTCATTCTATTTTGAAAAGTTCCAACCTTTGAACGAACACTTAAAAGATTACTAATTGCACTATCTAATCTTTCTAAGTCCTCATTATTAACTTTGGATATATCTCCATCTTCTCCTAAATCCTTTATTATATCATTTAATAAACCACTTAAAGTATCATCAGAAAAAGTTTTAGTTGTAGTTATCTTATTATCTATAGTTATTCCAGCTTCAGTTCCATCTTCTTTTAATAACTTTCCAGTATCTTTATCTACTTTTAACAACTTACCATCCTTATCAGTAAGTTTTCCGTCATTACTAACTGAAATGGCTCCTCCATTATACTGAATTTTATCGCCACTTTCATCTATTAAATATGAATCACTATTTACTCGTAGAGTGTTGCCATTTGCATCAAGCTTCACAGCCTTTTTATTTTTATCCTCTAAAGTTTGATTTTTAAAGTTTAAAAATTCATTAGCATTAACACTATATTCAATAACAACTCCAGAGGAGATTTCAACCTTTAAATTGTCTCCAATGGTTCCAGAGATAAGTTCTCCATCTTCACCTACAGTGGTAGGTTTTTTGTCACCATGGGTTCCACCAAAAATATATTTTCCATCAAAGGACGTATTTAATATTTGAGAAATTTCATTTACTTTCTCTGATATTTCATCTTTAACTGCTTTTAACTCATCTTTATCATAAGTACCATTTCCAGCTGAAACCATAAGTTCTCTTATTCTACTTAAAGACTTACCTAAATTATCTAATGCACTATCTGTTGTATCTAACCAGTTTATAGTATGATTTATATTAGTGTTATACTGCTCATTTGCATAAATTTCACTGTATATTTGCATAGAACGGGCTGCTCTAAATGGACTATCAGATGGTCTTTTAAATTCTTTACCTGTATCAAGTTGCTCTTGTTTACGTTTCATATGATTTAAGTTTATATTCATATCTGCTAAAAATGAATTTGACATCATTTTGTTAGTTATTCTCATAAAACCACCGTCCTAACGTTTTAATCCATTTATTACTACATCTAATAATTCATCTACAGTGGATATCATCTTTGCATTTGCTTGATAAGCATGATTAAACTGAACTAAATTTATAGTCTCTTCATCAATAGAAACTCCTGATGTAGACTCTCTTTTTTCAATAAAACTACCTAATAATATTTGTTTATTAGCAACATCTCTTTTAGCAGCTTGAGCTTCAATACCTAAGGTATTTATTATGCCTTTATAATATCCTTCTACACTTGCACCATCTTTATTATTTTCAAAGGTTACAATGCCTTCTGAAGTAACACCATCTTTTGTCTTATAACCATTATGTTTTTTAAAATCATCTAATGTAGTGTCTTTGTTTACACCATTTGTTTCATCATCTATTATAAATTTTATATCCCTAAGTTGTGCTATAACCAAGGCTCTTTTTCCATCTGTTCCACCACTATCTAAACCACTACTTACATTTAGAAGCATAGGATTTTTCAACAAATCCTCATTTATAGTTATATTTCCTGCAGTTATATTCATACCTGAATCGTCATTACCTATTTTATCTTCCTCTGTTCCATCAGTGAAAAAGTTTCTATTTCCACCACCATCTGAATGTATTGCATTAGTAGATAATGCTATAGTTTTTGCTAAGTTATCTAATTTATCTATGTTAGATTGTATTTTTTCATCTAATTTTAGTAATCCACCTAATGTTCCAGCTGATGGCTTAAAATCAACTATCTTAATAGTTAACTCAACTTCATACTGACTATCAGAACCTTTTCCTTCTTCATTTGATTCAATATTTTTACTAGTTTCTTTTGTAGCAACAAATTGATATCCTTTACCTTCTTCATACCTTATATGATATTTTAAATCACTATCTGTATCCTGTATTAAATTTATATCAGTTCCTTCTGGTTTTAATGATATTCCATTAAGATTCTCTGAAGTTACATCAATACCAAATTTTGTACTTAATTCATCTAATAATAAATCTCTAGAATCTAATAGATCATTAGGATTATTTCCGGCAAAAGTAACCTTTTTTATCTCTTTGTTAAGTTCATTTATTTGATCCAATAAATTATTTATATCTTCTACTGATTGTTTTTTTTCTGTCTCTAAGTTTCCTTTAGTATCTTCCAGTTGTTTATGTGTATGATTTAATAAATCTGTTAATTGTTTAGCTGTTTGAACTACTACTTGTCTTGCTTCTGATTTTTCTGGGTTTAATGATAATGTTTGCCATGCATCATAATACTCTGACAATAACTTTGATATAGCTGTATCGCTAGGCTCATTAAATATCCCTTCAATTTCAGATAAATATTTTTCTTTAGCTATTGAGTCAGCAAGATTACTAGACTCTCTTCTTATTTGATAATCTAAAAAAGTATCTCTTGTTCTTGTTATAGCTACTACATTTACCCCTGTTCCTATTTGACCTGGACCTGCAAGTGTTATAGGACGACTAGCGGATAAAATAGCATGTTGTCTTGAATACCCAGGAGTATTCACATTAGACATGTTATGTGATGTAGTGTTAAGAGCAGATTGTTGCGCAAGCATACCTAATTTAGATACTTGCATTGTCCCAAACAAACCTGACATTTTATCACCTCGCTACCTTCTAATTTTCCCATAAGAATTATAAGTGTTTATGGCACCTTTATCTTGTGGTTTTAACATGTTAATCATTGCATTAGTATAATTTAGTGCTTGCTTTAACAAAATGCTATTACTATCTTTTTGCATCTTTGTTTCCTCTAAAAGCATAATGCAATCATCATAATTTTTTTCTAATTCTCTATCTTTATATTCATCTATTACTTCTTTCATAGATCTTCCTTTTGTAATTTTTCTTCTTTCCATTTCAATTATTGCAATTTCTTTATTTGATTTTTCAATGTTAGAAATGATTGACTCCAACCCCAAAGCATCATCTTTAACTATTAAATTGTATTGTTGTTCTAATAAATTTAAAACTTCTCTAATAGCTTGTTTTTCCTTAATTAAAATATCATTCAATTTATTATTCATTAGTAGTATTCTCTCCCATTTAAATGTTCTATGATTTTTTCTGCTACTAACTTACTATCAACCTTATAAGTTCCTTCTTTGATTTGAGCTTTTATTTTCTCAATTCTTTCAGTAGAGGCTTCTTTTAAATCAGTTGCAGCCATAGTATTTAAAGTTTTTCCTAAGTTTGAAATTTCACAGCTATCTTTAATTGAAACTTCATTAGTTTTAGCCACTGTTTTATTCACATTTTTATATGAATTAATGGCCATAAAATTTGATGTACTATTAATTTTCATTTTTCATACCTACCTTGTGTTTATTCTAATAATTATATCGTTATCTTATATTAAAAGTTTATAGAAGAAAGTTTAAAAAATTATACTAAATTTAAATAAAAGTTAACATTTTTAAAATAAAAGGCTGCGAAAAATATATTTAATATACTTATTCACAGCCTTTTATTTATATCAATAGATTATAACTCTTAAAAATGTATACCATTGATTTTATTTACCAAGACTTCTAACTCTTTCTTCACCACTTACTATTCCTGTGATTTTAACACCAAAATTTTCATCAACTACAACTACTTCACCATAGGCTATTTTTTTGCCATTAACTAAGATATCCACTGGTTCCTCTGCTAATGTGTCTAACTCTATTAGTGATCCTGTAGTTAATTCTAATACTTCTCTTATATTTTTTCTAGTTTTACCAAGCACAACAGATACTTCTAGTGGTACATCTAGTATTAAATCTATATTATTTGGCATACTTGTAGTTGGTCTATTATTCAATTGACTAAAGGCAGCTTGTCTAACTTGAACCGGCTCATCATTAGTCTCTATTGATTTTGGTTCATAATCATAGTTAACATTTTCATTTTTTATCTGAATTTCTTCATTTGTGTTATTTTCTTCCACTACATTTTCTTCTTTAGGCGTAGTTTCTTCTTCTGTTCCCATCATTATAGTTATAATTTTTTGAGCAGTAACTAGTGGTAATACTTGCATAATACTACTGTCTACTAAATCTTCAATATTCATTCTAAATGATATAAATGCAATTTCTTCTTCTTCATTAATTTCTTCTGATAATGGTGATGTTGTTTCATCACAAATACTTGATAATGGTGGTGAAATATTTACTTCTCGTCTGAACATAGTAGCCATAGAAGTAGCAGCCGAACCTATCATTTGATTCATAGCTTCAGATACTGCACTAATTTCTATTTCTGAAAGCTCACTGATTCCATCTACTTTTCCATCTCCACCCATCATAAGGCTTGCAATAACCGCTGCATCGCTTATTTTCATTATTAATAAATTTCCACCCATTATTCCACTAGTAAATTTAACATCTAAAACTACATTTGGCGTTTCAAAGCCTTCTCTTACTTTTCTTAAAGTACTTACTTGTATATTTGGTGTAGTTATATTTACCTTTTTTCCTATAATGGTGGAAAGCGCTGTTGCAGCGGATCCCATAGAAATATTTCCAACTTCACCAAGAAGATCTTTTTCTATATCACTTAAAACTTCCTTTTCTTTTTCCTTTTCACTCTCTTTAGGTGAAGAGTCATTTCCATTTAATAAAGAATCTATTTCTTCTTGTGATAGAAATCCGTTACTCATCGTTCTCCACATCCTCGCTTATATATTCTATTATTTGAACTGCTCTTTGCTTTCCACTTAAGCCAGGTTTACCAATATAAGTCAATTGTTCTTCTACATAAACCTCTGCTGGTGAATCTATATTATTATCTAAAGTTATAACATCTCCTATATTTAAAGATAAGAAATCACTAACTGTTATTTCTGTTTTTCCAAGTATAGATAAAATATCTACATTTACTTTATCTAGTCTATGTCTTACCTTCTTCTTATGCTCATTTGCTAGTTCGTCATCATTGCTAAACCAATATCTAATTACGAGCTTATCTAAAACTTTCTCTATACTAAGATATGGTATACAAATATTCATAAACATAGTAGTGCTAAACATTTCAACGGTAAATGTTATAAGAGCAACTGGCTCATTAGGCGCTAGAGTTTGATTTAATGCTGGATTCGTTTCTATTTCTTGAATTTCTGGTTGTACGTCTAAAACATCTTCCCATGCTAATTTCAAATTTGATACTAATCCACTATTTAAAACTTTAATAAGTTTCTTTTCTATTTCTGTAAGCTCCTTTAATTTAGGCTTTTTATAACCTGAACCTCCTGCTAAAACATCATACATTCTAAGAACAAATTCTGCATTAGTTTCAAGTAATATATCTCCACTTAATGGTGGCATTTTAAAAAGTGTAAGCACTGTAGGATTTGGTATAGAGTGAATAAACTCTTCATAAGTTATTTGCTGAACACTTTCTACATTAACTTTTATATTACTTCTAAGTTGTGCAGTTAAATAATTAGAAATTATTCTACTGTAATTGTCATGAACAAGCTCTAAAGTTCTTATATGATCTTTAGTAAATTTTTGAGGCCTTCTAAAATCATAAGGTTTTACTTTAACTTTCTCTTCCTTCACTTCCAATGAATCTGCCTCTAAATCTCCAGAAGATAAAGCAAGCAAAAGAGCATCTATTTCTCTTTGAGATAATACTTCTGACATTACTCTACCTCATTCCTATATTCGTAGATTTTATATATTTATTTTATCAAAATCTAATAAAGTTATAATTCTATCTTTTAAATTAATTACACCTTTTATAAATACTTTTTCCTTATCACTAACTACTCTTTCTACAGAACCATCTTCTACTTCTAACACCTCATCTACTGAATCTACTGTAATACCAACAGCCTCATCTTCTAGATTTAATATTATAATATTTTGTTCCTCGGTATTAGCTGATTTCATATTTAATACTAAGTTTATATCTAAAATTGTAATTATAATCCCTCTTAAATTTATAAGCCCTTTTATATGACTTGGTGCCTTGGGTACTAATGTGATGTTCATCATATCACATATACTTTGAACTTTGCTAGTTTCAACAGCAAATTGTTCATCCCCAATCCTAAAAACAACAACTTGCATTGCTAGTCCCCCTATCCAATTACTTTATTTATAGCTTCTAATACTCTATCTGCTTGGAAAGGCTTAACTATAAAATCTTTTGCACCTGCTCTTATAGCATCCATAACCATGCTTTGTTGACCCATTGCACTACACATTACTATTTTGGCATTTGGATCAAACTCTTTTATAGCTTTTACAGCTTCTATACCATCCATATCCGGCATAGTTATATCCATTGTAACCACATCTGGTTTCTCAGATTTATAAAGTTCTACAGCCTTTATTCCATTTGGTGCTTCTCCTACTACTTCAAATCCATTCTTTTCAAGAATGTCCTTTATCATCATTCTCATAAATGTTGCGTCATCAACTATTAATACTTTAGCCATTTAAATTTCCCTCCATTATTCCTAAAGATTTCAATATTTTTTCTAATGAGCCAGGCATAGGAATATAATAAAAATGCCCGTTTAATGTTTCGTTTTCTTGAATAAATTCTGTTTCAATATCTAAAACAGACTCTCCATATTGACCAGCTTCCATAAATGTTGTTGAAAGTATAGCCCCTATCATATCACTAGCCACTGCTGGCACAGAAAGCGTTAAGCTCAAATTTGTAAGTGATGCAATGGCATTTATATAAGTGGATGAAATTATATTGCCAACCTCGGCTAAAACCGATAGTCCCATTTCATTTACTTCATCTCCACATTGGCCACAAAGACTACTTATTATATCCAAAAGAGAGTTTTCATCTATTATAAATAACATATTTCCTGGTGCATCACCAAGCACTCTAATTACAACTGCATAGACTAAATCTTCAGCATCATTTTCAAATATTTCTTCGTAAGGTATTAAATTTACTTTAGGAAAAGTTATATCAACCTTTTTATTTAAAAGATTAGATAATGCTGTTGCAGAATTTCCTATTCCTATATTTCCTACTTCCCTTAGTGCATCTAACTGGAGATCAGTTAGCTTCGTATATTCCAAATTTTAAGCACCTCCTTATATCAATGATGCAACATCTAGTATTAATGTTACTAATCCATCTCCTAAAATTGTAGCACCTATATATTCATTTAAATTCTTTAATGTCTTGCCAAAAGGTTTGATTACTATTTCCTGTTGGCCTAATAATGAATCTACAAGTAAGCCAACTTCCCTTTCTCCCACCTTAGTCATCACTACATATTTTTTCCCATGATCATCTTCTGGAATGTTTAATTTTTCATTAACTCTTATAAGATTAACTATATTATCGTTATAAATTATTACCTCTTTATTGTTTGTCTTTTTAGTTAATTCTTTCTTATATTCAACAACTCTATCTATATATCCTAAAGATATTGCCATTGTTTCAGATCCAACTTTTACAAGTAATGCCTGTATGATTTGAAGTGTAAGTGGAAGCCTTATAATAAAACTTGTTCCCTTACCTAATTCACTTATAGCATCTACAGTTCCTCCTAATGCAGCAATTTTAGTTTTTACTACATCCATACCAACACCTCTGCCTGATATGTCTGTAACTACTTCATTAGTACTAAATCCTTGGCTAAATATTAAATTTTTAATATCATTTTCGCTCATACCTTCTGTAGTTATTCCTACACTTTCAGCCTTAGCTCTAATTTTTTCAACATTTAATCCTTTTCCATCGTCTTCAACTTTGATTACAGCCTTAGTTCCTTCTGGATATGCTATAAGTTTTATTTTTCCATTTGGATTTTTACCTGCTTTAATTCTTTCTTCTGGACTTTCTATCCCATGGTCTGCTGCATTTCTTAGAAGGTGAATTAATGGTTCCCCAATTTCTTCTATAACTGTTCTATCAAGTTCAGTATCTTGTCCCAATATTTCAAGATCAATTTCCTTGCCTAATTCTATAGACAAGTCTCTTATCATCCTTGGAAATCTATTAAATACAGCATCTAATGGTAACATTCTTATTTTCATAACTAAGTCTTGTAAATCAGATGTACTTCTAGCTACTTGTTCTAAAGTTTCATTTAATTCTGGTATTTTATGATTTAAACTTATTTGTTCTAGTCTCGTTCTATGAATTACAAGTTCCGAAACCATATTCATAAATTTATCTAATCTTTCCAAATCTACTCTTACTGATTGTCCAACTGTTCTGCCCTTAGGATGTTTGTCTGAATTATGCTTATCATTATTTGTTTTCTTACTCTTAACATCCTTACCTTTTTCTATTTCTTTGTTTATTTCTTTTATTTTCTCTACTTTATTTGTAATTTCTTTTGGTTTTAAATTTTTTATATTTTTTTCATTATTAGTTTCTGAAATACTAACGATTTCTACACTTTTCACTTCCGATATTTTAAATAATATATCTTTAGTTTCTTTTTCAGTTTTCTTAGTAATATAAGTTAGTTCTATATTATAATCAAAATTTTCTGCCTCTAAATCTTCTGATGCAGGTATTGATTTTATAACCTCTCCATGGACCTCTAACTCTTGCATTATTATAAATACTCTTGCTGATTTTAATAATGTTCCTTCATCTAACTCAATACTTATATTAAGGGCATTAAATCCAACTTGCTTAGCTTGTTTTATAACATCCATATCATATTCTGATAAGCTATAATTTAAGCAATCACTATTAACACCATTTTTAACTTCTTCTTTATTTTTATCTGTTTTCACATCTGAAACTTCAACTATTCTTACTTCTGAAATATCCTCTATTAAACCTTTTATAATTTCTTTATTTTCTTTTGTTATATATGCAAAGTTTATATCCAAATCAAAATCTTCAATTTCTAAATCTTCTAAAATAGGTTGTGTTTTTATAATTTCTCCATGCTCTTCTAAAGCCTGCATTATTACAAATGCTCTTGCTGACTTTAAAATTGTCCCATCATCTAATTTCACATAAATACTATAAGCATTAAAGCCAGAATCCTTAGCTTGTTTAATTACATTTAAATCATATTCATTGAATTGAAGTTGATTTGCTACATCACAAACTGCCTCCATTGATTTTCCCTCTGTATTTTCAGCAGTCTCTTTAGCTTCATCACTTTGTTTTTTATTACCTATATCTTCTAATTGATGAACTATATCTGATATATCATAATCTAATTCTTCACCATCAGCAATAGTGTTTATCATATTCTCCAAATTATCTAGGCATCTAAATAATACTGTTACAACCTTTGGAGTTACATTTAATTCTCCTTCTCTAAACTTAGATAAAACATCCTCCATTTTATGAGTAAGTTCTGCTATAGTATTATATCCCATAGTCGCAGCCATACCTTTTATAGTATGTGCTACCCTAAATATTTCATTTAACCTTTCTTTATCATTAGGTTCTTGCTCTAAAATAAGGAGACTTTCATTTAAAGTTTGAAGATTATCCATTGATTCTTCTAAAAACATTGAAAGGTATTGTGACGTATCCATATTATTCCTCCTTAAAGCTTCCTATAAATAAAAGTGGATACTTTTTCAAAATTGAAAGCCTTATAATTATATATACTTTCCGTAGCCCCTACAAAAAGTATCCCACCTTTTTTTAAGGATCTACTAAATTTATCATAAATTCTATCTTTTATATCTTGATTAAAGTATATTACTACATTTCTACAAATTATTATGTCAAAATTACTTTCATAATTTTCTAAAATAAGGTCATGTTTTTTAAATGTTATCATTTTCTTTAATTTATTATCTATAACATAACTTTTATCATGACTTTTAAAATATTTTTTTAACAGCTGTGATGGTACATTCTTAATCTCTAAGCTAGTATATTCACCTTTTTTTGCTTTGTTTAATATATTATTATCAATATCTGTTGCTATAATTTTATGATTAACTCCTGGTGATATATCATCTAATATCATAGCTAAGGAATATGGCTCTGCACCAAGAGAACATGCTGCACTCCAAATTTTTAGCGGAGACTTATAGTTCAAGTTATTTTTTATAACATCCTTAAACTCATCGAAAATTTCAGGATTTCTAAAAAATTCCGTTACATTTATAGTTAAATAATCTAAGAATTTTTCTCTTTGAATTTTATCAGTTTTTAGCATTGTTATATATTCTTCTATTGAACTTACGCCTACTCTAGTCATTAAACTTTGGATTCTTCTATGCAATTGATTAGATTTATATGCCGTTAAATCTATTTGCAGCTCTCTTTTCACCCAAATTTCAAGCGGTTTAAAATCCATTATTTTAGTCAACTCCTCTAACTACTTTTGTTATTCTGCTTGATACATAATGTAATGGTAATACCTCATCTACTTTATTGGTTTCAAAAGCAGCTTTAGGCATACCATATATTATGCAAGTTGACTCATCTTCTGCCATAGTATAACCACCTCTATTTTTAACCTCTATTGTTCCATTAGCTCCATCTTTACCCATTCCCGTTAAAACAACACTTAATAACTTACTTCCATAAACTTTTGATGCTGATATAAAGAGTCTATCTACAGCTGGTTTAACACCACAAACTGGAGAAGTATCTGTAAGTCTTATATAATTTCCTTCTACCTCCATATGATATCCTGCTCTTGCAACATAAACAACATTTTCTTCTATACGCATTCTATCTTCAGCCTCAACAACTTTCAAATTACTTCCCCTATCTAATCTTTCTGCAAAAGCTTTAGTAAAACCAACCGGCATATGCTGAACAACAAAAATTGGAACTCCTAAGTTTTTAGGTAGTCCTGTAATAACACTGTACAATGCTTTAGGACCTCCTGTAGATGCTCCTATTACTACTGCATTTATATCTTTATGGTTAGTTTCCTTTTTTCTAAGTCTTTCCATAAAATTTAAATTTGTCTTATTTCTTATTGATATAGATTTAATTGTTCTTTTTTCATTTCTTATCTTTTTTATTAAATCATCCTTAACAGTATCTATATCTAATGAAATTGCTCCTGATGGTTTACATACAAAATCAAAAGCTCCAAGAGCAAGACAGTCCATAGTAATTTCAGCACCATCTTTAGTTAATGAACTTAACATTATTATTTTCGAAGCTATTTTCTTTTCTTTTAGCACTTTTAATGTAGAAATTCCATCTAAAATTGGCATTTCTATATCTAAAGTAATTACATCCGGTGTAATTACTTCTAGTTTTTTTAAAAGTTCTTCACCATTTCTAGCTATAGCAACTACCTCCATGTCTTCTTGCTCATTTATCATATCAGATATTATTTTTCTCATAAGAGCGGAATCATCAACTACTATAACCTTTATTTTCCTGTCCATTAACTATCACCTCTAATAATAAACTTTAAATATCCTTAATGCCTAAACCTATTGTTTTCACTTGAAGTACTCCATTCTCTGTATTTAAGGTGATAGTTCTTCCTTTATTTCCACCTACATCTTCTGACTCAATTGGAATTTTATATTTTTTAAGCATTTCCTTAACAGCTTTTGCGTTTCTATCGCCGATATCCATGTTCATATTTTTGTCTGCAAAACTAAACATAGATGCTCCCCCTGCAATTTTTGCTTTTAAAAACTTTTCATTTGCTCCTGCATTTTTCATCTTATCTACCAATATAGGTATAGCTAGGTCTGCAAATTTAAGCTTATTAGTAATTTTAGTGAACTTAGTACTATCTGGAAGCATTATATGGGCAAGTCCACCAATTTTAGAGTATTTATCAAAAAGTGCTATACCTATACATGATCCAAGACCTATTGTTATTAATCGATCTGGATTTTTTCCTATATTCAAGTCTCCTATACCAATTTTTATATCTTTTTTTTCCATAGTTTCACCTAATATACAAGTTCTTTTTCTTCATCTGATAATATATTGGAAAGAGATAAAAATATTATTATCCTATCTTTTTCTTTTATTAAACCTTGAATATATCTTTTTGATATATCAGATGCTATATCTGGAGCAACTTCAATATTATTAACACTAATAGGTTTTACTTCCGATACTGAATCAACTATTATTCCTATTTTTCGTTCGGCATCCCTTACTACTATTATTTTTAGCTCATCTTTAATTTTTTCACCATGTTTATTAAATTTATCCGAAAGTGATATTACTGGAAGTATGCTTCCTTCATAATTTATAATGCCTTTTAAAAAATTCGGTGCATCTGGTAATTCTGTAGGTTCTTCATAAATTAAAATTCTCTCTACATCCATAATATTCTCGGCATAAAATTGATCCCCTATTGAGAAAATTAGCATCTTTATTTCTTCATTCATTTTTTCACCCTCTATAACTTTAATTTTTCAACACATATTTCATCATCTTTATCTAAATAAACGTGAATATCTTTACTTGGTTCTTCTAATACATATTTTTTATTCCCAATTATAAACTTAGTGTTATAATAAGCCATAGCTACATATATATGTCCTTTATCTTTAACTTTCAATACATTCATAACACCATTAGGTGTTCCTACTATTTTAGCTTTTATTTCATTTTCAGCACTTATAACTCCGCCTCTAATTGTACTTTTATCATTTATAAAATATATGCTATCTAAAGAACTAACATTAGATTTATATATTCCTTTTCCATCAATATAAATATTTCCTGTGACACCAATATTACAATCTTGCGCATAAGTTATATACATATCACACCTTTTATATATTTTGCTACTTAATTCTTCTATTTTTTCTTTTAATAATTTCTCCATATAAATTACTTCATTTATAGTTTTAAAGTTATCAAAATAACAATTACACATTTTTACGGAAACAAATTTATATAAATCACACTGTATATCCTTTTGACTTTTCATTGAATTAATTAAATTATAAATATCCATATTAAAGTTTTTAAATCTGGCATCAATAATTGCATTTATTAAATCTTTTTCTTTGATTTGATTAGCTAAATTATTGCTACTATTTATTTTATAAAGATTTTCGCAAAGGTTGAATATTTTTTCATGAATTTTTTCCACCTGCTCTATATATTTAGAGTAGTCTGCACCAATATTTCCACCTAATATATTTGATGATATAATATTACCTTTTACTTCTATATCTCCTTCTGCATTTAACGCTCCTCTTAAAACGTTGCCATGAATAATTATACTATTTCCACTTTCAACCTTCATATCATCTTTAACATTGCCATGAACTATAACATCACCTATAAACCTTATATTACCTTTTGATATATCTACATCACCATCAACATTAAAAACCTCTTCAACAGAAAATGTGTTGCTTCTGAGGTAAGGTTTCCCGCTTATTGTGGCATATGCTCTATTTCCAACAATATTCACACCTTTTCCATTTTTTATGGTTTTAATTTTTCTTTTTGGTGGTTTAATTACTTGTCCATAAACATTAAAACCTATCTTCCCATTTTTACCTATCTTCAACTCACCAATTAAATCACCGGATTCTACAGTTTCCACTTCTCCTATAGATTTAAAATCAACTCTTCCATTATCATCTTCAACTAACTTCTTTTCATCCATTACATTAAAATATGCTTTGATTTCATCATCTATAGGTTTAATTGGCTCTTTCCCTATTGCTATACTAATGCTTTCTATAATATCGTTTTCACAACAATATTTTATAGCTTCATTATCTAATCCATAAATTATCCCTAATTTATTAAGTTCCATAGTCAATTCTGATTCAGTATATCTAGGTGCTGTCAATTCTCCTATTACCTCTATTGTTGGTCGTAGTATTGGTGAAATTTGAGAATCCTTAATTTTATATAGATTACATTTTTCTTCTTTTATTGTAACTTTTGCTTCTATTTTATCTTCTGATATCTCTATATTTAGATGCCTTTTTGGTTTTTCTTGATTTTTAATAGTAAATTCCACTACATTTTCTTGAAAAACTTCTACAGGTTCTGTAATAATTTTGCTATCAATTTTTATTTCTACTTCTGGTGATGGTAAAATTCTAGCCGGTAATTTTCCTTCTTCAGGATTTAGAACAAAAATTTTATTATTTTCTACCTTTATAACACCTAACCCATTTGTTTTTACTTCCACCATAAATCCCCCCAAATTAAAGTTAACCTAGAGGATTTTAAACGATTTTTCAGACTATAATAATTCTATTAAAGTTTATAACTTTTCTAATTTAGTCATATTCAACTAAATAATAGATTAAATATACTTTATAATTCTAATCTATTATTTTTTTTCATATGCCTAAATTATCGTCAAAATCCTCTATTACTTTATATATTCCCCTAAAAAATTACTAACTTATATCTTTTTTTATTAATTCATCAAACTTATTTTTTATATCATTTATTATTTTATTCTTTTGTGAATTTATTTTTAACTCATCTATACTTTTTATTGGCAATACCTTTGGAGATGTACCTGATATAAACGCCCCCTCTATTTTATCTAACTGTTTATAACATAATTCCTTCTCTTCTATTTCAAGACCTAATTCGTTACAACACTGAATTATTTTCATTCTTGTTATGCCTGGTAACACCTTACTTCCTGGCGATGTTACAATTTTCCCATCTATAACCATAAATATGTTAGACCTACTACCTTCTGTAATGTATCCATTTCTATCTACTAATATGGCTTCATAAGAATTGCTTTCGTCTATTTTTCTATTAACTCTTTCTCTAAATGTGTCATTTATTACTTTTGCGTTAGGATTTTCTCTTTCTCCAAAATATAATATTGTTTTTACACCATTAATATACAAATCTTGTGAAGGATAGCTATGTGGTATAAAAAACATATATCTATCGCTATTATCTAATATAATTTTAACATTTCCTTCTGTTACATTATTTACTTTTACTAATTTTTCTATTTCATCTTTTATAATTTCCGTAGTTACGACACAATTGCTATCTGTAATTTTCACAGAATTTATTAACCTTTCTATATGCTCTTTTAAAAATAAAGGCTTCTTATTTATAATTCTTATAACTTCATAAATTTGCTTTGATGATACTGGTTTTATTACTTCAAATTCATCTGTATTTTTTATATCTCCATTATATAGAATATATTCATTAGAAATTTTAACCATTACTGTAACACTCCCTACTTCCATTTTAGTATTTGCAACTTATCATGTTTCCTTTTGTAATTTATTAAATAGCCATTTCCAACTAAATTCAATAAAGGTAAGTCTGATAATGAATCAGAAAACATATATGAGTTTTTAAAATCTACCTCTATACCTTCTTTTTCTATTTCCTCCATTAACCTTTTAACCTTTTCTTCACCTTTGCAATTTACACCATCTATTATTGGTCTATGAATGCTATTTTCCACTTTAAATTTAGTACCTATAACTTTATCTACTTCTTTTATTTTATAAAATTCATTTATATAAAATTCAGCTGAAGCGGATATTAAATAAATTTTACATCCCTCTTTTTTTAATTTTTTCATCATATCAATAGCATCTTGATAAAGTATATTACAAAGTCTTTTCTCATAAAAATCTTTAACAATCTCCTGCATTTCATCTTCTTTAATTCCATCTATGAATCTTATAAACGTTTCTTTTGATTTTCCTGCATCCTTTAATCTTAACGCAAATAATAATGTGGATATTATATTCCTTGGTGCATATGTTATAAATTTAGGATTTTTCTTTATCATAAACATATAAAGTTCTAAAAGTGTTTCTCTTTTCGTTATAGTATAATCAATATCAAAAATAGCTAATTTCTCCATATCTTTCTCCTGACAAACAATATTTTATTAATATAATTTTTTTGCTAAATATTTTTAAAACGAATTTTCAAAATAATCTATCTATAAATACTATAAAAGTTAATAAGTACTATATAATTATTATTTTCCTTTATATTATTATAAAATAAAAAAGTCGTTTTGATAACGACTTTTTACTTTTTTAATTAATTTTGTTCTGTAATTGATTTTTCGTAATATTTTTTAGCTGCATCGTACTCTTCATCATCTGGAACTACTAATTCCCCAACTTCATCGTCTCCAACAACTTTAAATAAATATACTGAACCATCATTTGGATTTTGAACTAATGCAAATTCATTTTCATTAAAAACGAATCCATCTACTATCTCACATATTATAGTGTTTCCTTCTTCATCCTCTAATGCAACTGTTAAAACTTCGTGATCTTCACATCCGCATCCACAACCTTCATTTTCATGGTTATGTCCACATCCGCAACCTTCGTTTTCATTACTATGTCCGCCACATCCACAGCCTTCGTGTTTTACTTCATTCTCTTTGTTATCGCATCCACAGCCGCATCCGCAATCTTTATTATCATTCATATTTAACACCTCCTATATGGTTATATTCTAATTGTACCCTTAATTTAACTTTTTTAAAAGCTTTTTTAATAAAAATATATATATTATAAAATATACATAATTTTCATAACAAATATTACTTTATTTACACTAAGAATATATAAATTCTATATTTAACCTCTATAGTTTCTTTAGATTTGAATTCTATATAAATGAAAAAGGATTACTCAAACTTTGAGTAATCCTTTTTTATTTAAATTATATTAGATTTGTTGTTCTGCAAGTCTTTTATAATTTTCTCTTCTTTCTTTAGCATCTTGCTCTGTTTTAGCAAATAATGCTTCAGCATCTTCTGGGAATGCTTTTGCTAATGAAGCATATCTAACTTCTCCCATTAGATAATCTTTAAATGATAATGTTGGTTCTTTAGAATCTAAGCTGAATGGGTTTTTACCTTCTTCTTTTAATACTGGGTTATATCTATATAATGCCCAATATCCAGATTGAACAGCTAATTTAGATTCTAATTGAGTAGATCCCATACCTTTTTTGATTCCATGGTTTATACATGGTGCATAACCAATTATTAATGATGGACCATCATATGCTTCTGCTTCTCTTATAGCTTTAAGAGTTTGATTTTGATCAGCTCCCATAGCTACTTGAGCTACATAAACATATCCATAACTCATAGCCATCATTCCTAAATCTTTTTTCTTAGTTCTCTTACCTGCAGCTGCAAATTTAGCTATAGCAGCAGTTGGAGTAGATTTAGAAGATTGACCTCCTGTATTTGAGTAAACTTCTGTATCAAATACAAATACATTTACATTTTCTCCGCTTGCTAATACATGGTCTACTCCACCGTATCCGATGTCGTATGCCCAACCGTCTCCACCGAAGATCCATTGTGATCTTTTAACGAAGAAATCTTTTTTATTATAAACTTCAGCTAAAGCTTCATTTGATTTTTCATTTTCTAATAGTGGTAATATTTTAACTGCTAAAGCTTTTGTAGCTTCTGCATCATTTGCATTTTCTAACCATTCTTTTAATAAACCTTTTAATTCTTCACAGATATTAGCTTCAACAGCTTCTTTAACTGCTAAAACAAGTTTATCTCTTAATTGGTTAGCTCCTAAGAACATACCTAATCCAAACTCAGCGTTATCTTCGAATAATGAGTTTGCCCAAGCTGGACCTTGACCTTTATGGTTAGTTGTGTATGGAGTTGAAGGTGCACTTCCTCCCCAGATTGATGAACATCCAGTAGCATTAGCTATCATCATTCTATCTCCAAATAATTGTGTTATAAGTTTTGCATATGGAGTTTCTCCACATCCTGCACAAGCACCACTGAACTCTAGAAGTGGAGTTTCAAATTGGCTACCTTTAACACTGTTTACTCCCATTGGATTTTCAGCTTTTGCTGGTAAGTTTTTAACTGCAAAATCCCAAACTTCTTTTTCTTTTTCTTGAGTTGCGAAAGGTTTCATAACTAAAGCTTTTTCTTTTGCTGGACAAACTTGAGCACAGTTTCCACATCCAGTACAATCTTCAAGTGCTACTGTCATTGCAAATTTTAATCCTTCAAATGCTTTTCCGCCTTTAGCATCTACAATTTTCATATTTTCTGGAGCACCTTCAAATGCTTCTTCTTTAGCAACATATGGTCTTATAGTCGCATGTGGACATACATAAGCACATTGGTTACATTGAATACAATTTTCTGGTATCCATTCTGGAATATTGATTCCTATTGCTCTTTTCTCATATGCAGCTGTTCCTGGTTCAAATGTACCATCTTCTATACCTGCGAAGGCACTAACTGGTAAATTATCTCCTTCTTGTCTGTTCATAACATCTACAATGTTTTTAACGAAATCAGGTTTTTCTTGAATTGGAAGAGCTTCATCTTGAGCATCTTTCCAAGAAGCTGAAACTTCTACTTTAACAATAGATTCAATTCCTTTATCTATAGCATCATGGTTCATTTTTACAACTTTTTCACCTTTTTTGCCATATGATTTAATAACAGCATCTTTTAAGTGTTTAACTGCTTCTTCAGTTGGAATAATTTTTGATAATTCAAAGAACGCAGCTTGCATTATCATGTTTATTCTTCCACCTAAACCTAAATCTTGAGCTATTTTAACAGCATTGATTGTATAGAAGTTTATGTTATGTGCTGCAATATATCTCTTCATTGAAGCTGGTAAATGTTTTTCTAATTCTTCTTGATTCCAGATGCAGTTTAATAAGAATGTTCCATTATCTTTTATTCCTGCTAGAACATCATATTTATTAACATATGATTGGTTATGACATCCAACATAGTCTGCAGCATTTATTAAGTATGGTGATTTAATTGGCTTCTTACCAAATCTTAAGTGAGAAACTGTTATACCACCAGATTTTTTAGAGTCATATGCAAAGTATGCTTGAGCATACATATCTGTATTGTCTCCAATTATTTTTATAGCACTTTTGTTAGCTCCAACTGTACCATCTGATCCAAGACCCCAGAATTTACAAGCTGTAGTTCCTTTATCTGCAACTTGTATACTTCTTGATACTTCTAATGAAGTAAATGTTACATCATCATTTATTCCTATTGTGAAACCGTTTTTTAGTTCATTATTTTTTAAGTGATCAAATACAGTTACTATATGATCTGGAGTAGTATCTTTTGAACCTAATCCATATCTTCCACCTATTATAACTGGTTTATTTTCACAATCATAATATGCATTTCTTATATCTTGATATAGTGGTTCTCCAGCTGATCCTGGTTCTTTAGTTCTGTCAAGAACTGCTACTTTTTTAACAGTTTTTGGTATATGTTTAAAGAAATGATCTAATGAGAATGGTCTAAATAAACGTACTTTTAATAATCCAACTTTTTCGCCTTGAGTTGCTAGATAATCTATTGTTTCTTCTACAACATCACAAACTGAACCCATTGCAACTATTACTCTATCAGCATCTTGTGCACCATAGTAATTAAATACATGATAATCTGTTCCTATTTCTTTATTTACTTTTTCCATATATTTTTCAACTAATTCTGGAACAGCTTGATAGAATTTGTTTGAAGCTTCTCTAGTTTGGAAGTACACATCAGGGTTTTGAGCTGTACCTCTTGTTACTGGATTATTTGGATTTAATCCTCTATTTCTAAATGCTTCTACAGCATCTTTATCTACAAATTTTTCTAATGTTTCATAATCCCAAGCTTCTATTTTTTGAATTTCATGTGAAGTTCTAAATCCATCAAAGAAATTTAAGAATGGAACTCTTCCTTCAATTGCTACTAAGTGAGCAACTGGAGCTAAATCCATAACTTCTTGAACGCTATTGTTTGCAAGTAAAGCAAATCCTGTTTGTCTTGCAGCCATTACGTCTTGGTGATCTCCAAATATTGATAATGCTTGTGCTGCTAATGCTCTAGCAGTTACATGGAATACTCCTGGTAATAATTCCCCTGCTATTTTATACATGTTAGGAACCATAAGTAGTAATCCTTGAGAAGCTGTAAATGTAGTTGTTAATGCTCCTCCTTGTAATGATCCGTGAACCGCACCTGCTGCACCTGCCTCAGATTGCATTTCCATCATTTTTACAGTTTGCCCAAAAATATTTTTTCTACCTTGCGCAGCCCACTCATCGCAGTGCTCTGCCATTGGTGATGATGGTGTTATTGGATATATAGCAGCTACATCAGTGTAAGCATAAGCTACGTGAGCAGCAGCAGTATTTCCATCCATAGTTTTCATTTGTCTCATTGTCCAAACCTTCTTTCTTAATATCTATTATTATAATAATTTTTTTCGCTATTTGGTTAATACCTATCTTTTTTTTTAATTGTCTAAAATAATAACATAGTAATTATTTGATAATCATTATCCATGTCATCAAAAAAAAATTTAGGATAATACCTCGAAACAACTCAATTTTTATAATATTTTTACTAAAAATAGCATTTTATACAGCTTTCATAATCTATGATAATGCTATACCACTTAAATTTCAAGTGCTTAAAGGCCATTTTCATTGTTATTTTTTTAACTATTTGTATTTTCTATACACCCAATTGCAGGTATGGATACATCGAACTTCTTTTTTTCTAAATTGTCTTTCAATTCACAAAGTGCTGTTTCCTTTCCATGAACTAAAAATATTTTCTTAGGTTTAGTTTTAAAATTACATACCCATTTTTCCAAACTATTTTTATCAGCATGGCCAGATAACCCCTGCAAATTGTATATATTACAATTAATTTCTAACTCTTCTTTTAATATACAAATATTTCTTTTTCCACCTAAAATATGCCCACCGATTGTGTCATAACCCTGAGCACAAACAAAAACTAAAGAGCTATTTTCGTCCTCTATATTATTTTTTATATGATGTACAATCCTTCCCCCTTCACAATCACCACTAGAAGATATTATAACTATACCTTTCTTATTTTTTAGTTTTTTTGATTCTTCTAATTCCTCTATGAAGTGGAGATTTTTGAACTGAAAAGGATTATCTCCTTCATTTAAAAAATTTTTTGCCTCCTTATCAAAATATTTTTTATTATTTTCAAAAATTTTAGTAATCTTAGTAGCCATAGGGCTATCCACATATATCTCTATGTTGTAATCTTTTTCAGTTTCTATAAATTTGTTTAAAGTATATATTATTTCTTGGGTTCTTCCTAATGAAAATGCAGGTATAATTACATTCCCATTTTTAGAAATAGTTTTCTTTATAATCTCCATTAAAAAATCAAATTCATCTCTTTTAACATTGTGAATTTTATCACCATATGTACCTTCTAGTATTAAATAATCACTGCTATATATTTTTTGGGGATCATCAACTATTAATAAATTATCATTTC
Organism: Clostridium sp. CTA-19; assembly: GCF_054767855.1. Classification (NCBI taxonomy): domain Bacteria; kingdom Bacillati; phylum Bacillota; class Clostridia; order Eubacteriales; family Clostridiaceae; genus Clostridium; species Clostridium sp. CTA-19. The sequence goes on from NZ_BAAABH010000008.1 coordinate 98,341, forward strand.
CAACATCCCCGCTATACACTAGTTTTATATTATTTTCATCATTTATTATAATTTCGCATATAGCAGAACCTAAAACATGTCCTGCATCTCTAAATATCAACGATACATCTTCGTTGATAATAATTTTTTCTTCATAGTCATATCCTATAAATTTTTCAAAATATATTTCACTTTTACTTTTTTCATCCTTATCACATGAATTTTCTATATCTGATAATAATACCTTACAAAGTTCTACTGTTGGCTTTGTGCATATAACATTACCTTTAAATCCTTGCTCGTATAGTTTTGGAATTCTTCCACTATGGTCTAAATGAGCATGGGATAATATTACCGCAGATATTTCTTTAGGGTTGAACATAAACTCATCATTATTAAATTCTTTTAAATCTTTTCCTTGAAATAAACCGCAATCTAATAATATTTTAGTGTCACTCACTTCTAACAAATGACATGAACCGGTTATACACTTAGCGGCTCCACAAAATTTAATTTTCATACTAACCCCTCTTTTATACTTATTTTTATAATAAATTAACTTTTAATTCATATATCTTTTTTATTCAAAAATATATTTTCCAAATAGCATTTTCTTTATACAAAATAAGATAGTACTTTAAAATATAAAGTACTATCTTATTTTGTATTTTAAGTTTTATATACTACATTTCTCTATTAATTCTATTATATTATCAACACTGTTTTTAACTTCACTCTTATTCATATTTTCAATGTATTTATCTTTATTACTGTTTAATTCTTTTATTTTTTCTAATAATATTTTTGAATTTAATTCTTCTTCTTCTAAAACCATACTATACCCATCTTTTTCAAAAGATCTAGCATTTAAAATTTGATCACCTCTACTAGCTCTAGCTGAAAGTGGTATAAGTAAATTTGGTTTTTTTAGTGCTAAAATTTCAAATATAACATTAGCGCCAGCACGTGATATTACTAATGAAGAGATTTTCATCAAATGTGGCAACTCTTCTTTTACATATTCAAATTGAACATATCCATCTTTTTTTATTGTATTATCTATATTTCCTTTTCCACATACATGTACTAAATTGAATTCTTTTAATAACTCATCTAAATTTTCTCTTATAGAATCATTTATAAATTTTGATCCTAAACTTCCACCGATAATTAAAATTATAGGTTTTTCATCCTTAAACCCACATATTCTTTTCCCTTCTATTTTGCTTCCATTTAGAATTTCTTCTCTTATAGGAAGTCCTGTTAATACACCTTTAGATTTCTCTATATGATTTAAAGCTTCTTTAAATGTAACACAAATTTTAGAACAATATGGCATAGATATTTTATTTGCAAGTCCTGGTGTCATATCAGCCTCATGAATTATAACAGGTATTTTTCTCATTTTTGCAGCTAAAACAACTGGTACTGATACAAATCCACCTTTTGAAAAAATTACATTTGGTTTTTCTTGCTTTAATATTTTTTTTGCATCAAAAATTCCCTTTATAACCTTGAATGGATCCGAAAAATTTTTAAAATCAAAATATCTTCTTAGTTTTCCACTAGATATTATATGATATTTTATGTTTTCTGCTTCAATAAGTCTTCTTTCAATTCCATCTTTAGTTCCTATGTACTCTATATCATAACCTAATTCTTTTAACTTTGGCATAAGAGCTATATTAGGTGTAACGTGACCTGCAGTTCCACCACCAGTTAAAATTATTTTTTTACTACTCAAAATATTTCCTCCTACCTTTTCTATTAATTATTTTTTTAATTCATATCTTAATCTTTAATATACCTAAAAACTATAATTTTTAAATGCATGATATTTTTAAAAATTATCCTACATTATATATAATATATTTTTTATAATTTTAAAATAACCTCAAACTATTTTATATATTATTTATTTAAACATTATAACTCAATAATTTAAAATTATTTTTCAAAACTACATTATATAATATTTTTTTTAATTTTCATAGTTAATTTATTACCTAATATATTACAAAACAAGAATTTTATTCAGAAGTTTCCTTTAAACTAATAAAATAAAACTTTTATATTCGGTTAAAATAAGACTACAAACAACAAAAGGAGGTGAAAAACAATGGGATATAATAGAGTATTAGTTCCAGAAGCTAAAGAAGGATTAAACAACTTCAAAATGGAAGCTGCTAAAGAAGTTGGAGTTAATCTTAAAAATGGCTACAATGGAGACTTAACTTCTAAAGAAGCTGGTTCTGTTGGTGGTCAAATGGTTAAAAAAATGGTAGAATCTTATGAAAAAAATTTATAATTAAATTTATAAGATAATAGAATTAATTATACTAATTCTATACTATCTACCTAAAATTATTTAATTATTCAATTTGATTAGGAGGTGCTCTACTATGAGTAGAAACAGAGTATTAGTTCCAGAAGCTAAAGAAGGATTAAATAACTTTAAAATGGAAGCTGCTAGAGAAGTTGGAGTTAATCTTAAAAATGGTTACAATGGAGACCTAACTTCTAGAGAAGCTGGTTCAATTGGTGGCCAAATGGTTAAAAAAATGGTAGAGACTTACGAAAGAAATCTGTAGTAGGCTAATTTACCTAGGGTTTATTAAATCTAGTCTTTAATTTAATAATTATATAAATTAGAGATACATTAATAAGGAGGTGCTCATAATGAGCCAAAATAGAGTATTAGTTCCAGAAGCTAAAGAAGGATTAAATAATTTCAAAATGGAAGCTGCTAAAGAAGTTGGAGTTAATCTTAAAAATGGTTACAATGGAGACTTAACTTCTAAAGAAGCTGGTTCTGTTGGTGGTCAAATGGTTAAAAAAATGGTAGAATCTTACGAAAAATCATTATAATAAAACTTTTGACACTTTATCAAATATCAAACAAGCTACAAAATTTTATATTAAAAACCATTTAAAGTATTTAAATATACTTATATTAAAGGAGGCAATTTAAATGAGCAGAAATAGAGTATTAGTTCCAGAAGCTAAAGAAGGATTAAACAATTTCAAAATGGAGGCTGCTAAAGAAGTTGGAGTTAACCTAAAAAACGGTTATAATGGAGACTTAACTTCTAGAGAAGCCGGCTCAATTGGTGGCCAAATGGTTAAAAAAATGGTAGAAGCTTACGAAAGAAATTTATAATAAATATTTTTCAAAATTTATTATAAACTTTTAACCTGATGTTTGATATATAGTTTAGATTTATAGTATTTTACTATATATTAATATCTCATAAAAGAGTTGTTTAAAATATTTTAAATATTTTAAACAACTCTTTTCCTTTATTTATTTTTGTAAAACTCACTTTTTAATGTAACTCTTATAAATTTTCATATAAAAAAGATTGTATCAGATTTATAGATACAATCTCTTTTTATAATTAATTATTGAAAAGAGTTTGATTTATTTTTTTTAGCATCATCTGCTTCGATTTTGTTTTCTATGGATTTTGCATTACTTAAACTATTTTGAACTGAGTTCAATTCATTTTGCAATTGTGCTTTAGTACTATTACTTTCAACAGTATTAGCTGCATTGTCAATTGAATTTTTAACATTTTCTAATTGATTTACTGAATCTTTAACATTTTGTTTAGCATTTTTTTTTGTCATTTACTATTCCTCCTTAAATGTTCTTTTACAAGAATATTATGTGCAACTATATTTTAAATATACTTATGATTTTCAAGTTTACACATCTATGTTTTTAATCTATAATTTAAATTTATTAATCCAATATTTTTTAGAATTTCTTTGAACCTCTAATGTTAATAGAATCAATACCTATCTTTTTTAATTATCAAGCAGTTTTAATTTCCAACTTATTTCCTTATCTCGCTCTTGATTTTAGGCTGTTATAAATATATAATTATTATAGTATTGGCTAAGACAGTTCGTAACCATCCTGTCTAAAAACAAAACTATGGAGGTATATATAAATGAATAAACAAAACAATACTAAAAAAATTGCATTTGCAGCTCTTTTAGCAGCAATATATGCAACACTTACTGTAACTCTTAACTTTATGAGTTATGGGCCTATTCAAATTAGAATTGCAGAAGGATTAACAGTTTTACCTTATTTCTCACCTTATGCGATTTGGGGACTTTTTTTAGGTTGCTTAATGTCTAATATTATTAGTCCTATGGGCATTCCTGATTTAATAGTAGGTTCTTTAGCTACTTTATTAGCTTCTTATTTAACCTATAAAATTGGAAAAAGCAATTTAAAACATAAAAGATTATTAGCTCCACTTCCAGCGGTATTAGTTAATGCTATTGTAATTGGAAGTATGTTAAAAGTTCTTTATGCTCCAAATGTACCTTTGATTTTCAATATGATTTATGTTGGAATAGGTCAATTTATTTGTTGTTATGGATTAGGACTTCCATTAATATCAGCTTTAGAAAAAAATTCAAAGATAAGTAATATGCTTAAACTAAATTAAGATTTAAAATAAGGAAAAAGCAGTAATTATATATTACTGCTTTTATATTTTTATTGTATTTTAAAATTATTTATTTTTAGTTGCACTGATACATTTCCATTATACTCATTAATTGATGGTGAAAAAATTAAATCTATTTTCATACCACAAGGATTTTCTAACATATATTCATAACTCTCACCATATGCTTCTTTTAAATTTTCTATAAATTCCTCTACTTTATTAAAACATATTCCATCTATATATTTATTTGTATCATTAATTCTACATCTTAATTTTAATGTATTTCTATTTTCTCCTAATATACTTATTTTTTCTATAGATACATTTTTTTCAGCAAGTACTGGAGATGCATTTCCTTTTCCAAAGGGCTCTAAGGTTTTCAATTCATCTATAACTCTAAAATTTATATTTTTCAATGATAATCTTTCATCTATCCTTATTTTGTATATTAAATCATTTTCTGTTAATCTACATAATTCATTTATTTTTAATCTAAAATCATTAATATTTTCTTTTTTTATTGAAAGTCCTGCCGCCATAGGATGTCCACCAAACTTTTCTAAAAGACTTTTACATTTTATTAATTCTTCAAACATATTATATTCTGAAATAGATCTTGCTGAACCTTTTGGCATTTGTTTTCCTTTAGTTAAAACTATAGTTGGGCGATTATAACTATCTTTAATCCTTCCAGCAACTATGCCTGCTATGCTCTCATGTATTTTTTCATTATAAATTACTAAAATTTTATCATTTTTCAAATTAGAATTTTCTATAATTTCCCTTACTTCCTCCACTGCCTCATTTGTTAATTCTTGTCTTGTCTTATTCAGTTCTACTAAAGTTTTTGCCAATTCTTTAGCTTTTTCTTCAGTGTCTGCCAATAATAAATCTACAGATAAAAATGCTGTTTCCAATCTTCCAGTAGCATTTATGCATGGTCCTATTAAAAAACCTATATGATATGAAGATACTTCACCTTTTATGTTTAACTCTTCTTTTAAAGCAGCAATGCCTAAATTTTTAGTATTCGCTAAAATTTTCAATCCTTCTTTTGCTATAATTCTATTCTCATCAACTAAATCTACTACATCACAAATGGTTCCAATAGCCGCCATATCTATAAGTTCATAAGCTTTTTCTTTAGGTATATTCATCTCATTATAAATACCTTGGGCAAATTTAAAAGCTATTCCTGCACCACATAAATTTTTAAATGGATAATCGCAATCTAATCTTTTAGGATTTATAACTGCATCTGCATTAGGAAGCTTATATACTCTTTCTCCTTTTTCTTTCTCTTCAAAAGGAAGTTCATGATGATCTGTAACTACAATAGTCATTCCTAACTCTTTTGCTTTTTCAACTTGTTGTAGTGCTGATATTCCATTATCACAAGTAATTACCACGTTATAGCCTTCTTCTTTAATTTTTTCAAGTCTTTCGCTTGACATACCATATCCTTCTGTTTCTCTATTGGGTATATAATAGTTTACCTTTGCACCACATAAAGTTAATGCTTTATATAATATTACTGTACTCGTAACGCCATCGGCATCATAATCTCCATAAATCATAATTCTTTCTTTATTTAAAATAGCACCTTTAATAATATTTATACCATTTTCCATATCCTTCATTAAAAACGGATTATTCAAATCTTCTAAATGTGGATTTAAAAATTTTTTCATATCTTCTATGGTATTAATTCCTCTATTTATCATAATTTTTACTATGAGAGGACTCACGCCTAAAATTCTTCCGACTTTATTTAAATTAGTTTTTGTAGTTCTCAACATCCATTTAGTTTTCATTTCCTCACCCCTAAAATATAATATAAAACATAACGCATAAATAATATTTTATATATTTACTTACTTAAATACAATAATTTAATTTTATCATATTTTCCATTTAAGCAAAGGTTATATAACTTTTAATTAATAATTATTATTTTAAAATTATTATTACTATTGATTTTTAATAATTATTTGATAGAATTATTTATTATATATAAATTTTAAAATATGTTTAGGAGGAATATTATGGATAAATTACTTTTTGGAATATCAGGTCTACCCTTAGGTGAACTTAACTCTAAATTCACCTATAAAACAGGCATACCTTATTTAAAAAACTTAGGATTAGATGCTATGGAATTACCCTTTGTTAGATCTGTTAATATTACTGACAAAAATAAAGATGATGTTTTAAAGGCTAAAAATGATAATAACTTTTATCTTTCAGCTCATGGATCATATTATATAAATCTAAATGCAGATGAAATTGAAAAACAAGAAAAATCTATAGAAAGAATTATTCAAGGTGCTGAAGGTTTAAAAAAAGTTAATGGCCGTAGTTTAATTTTTCATCCTGGGTTTTATCTTAAAGATTCAAAAGAAGAAACTTTTGAAACTATAAAAGAAAATTTGCTTAAACTTCCCAATATAGGTATCGATTATAGACTTGAAACTACAGGTAAAGGAACTCAATTTGGTGATTTAGAAGAATTAGTATCCCTTTGCAAGCATGTACCTACATGTAAACTTTGCGTTGATTTTTCCCATATTCATGCAAGATATAATGGTACATTAAAAAGTTATGATGATTTTGCTAAAATATTAACTTATATAGGTGACAATTTAGGTGAAGATGCTTTAAATGATATGCATATACATATATCTGGAATAAACTATGGTGAAAAAGGTGAAAAAAACCACTTACCTTTCGAAGAAAGTGATTTCAATTATAAAGCATGTATGAAAGCATTTAAAAATTTTAATATCAAAGGTTGTATCATTTGCGAAAGTCCTATACTTGAAAATGATTCCTTATTACTAAAAAATACTTATCAATCTCTTTAATAAAAAACTATGAAATTATTTATTAAAATTAATTTCATAGTTTTACATGTTTTAACTAACCTGTTATAACTTGTATTGTAGGGTTTTTCAATACTTTATTTATAACTTCTAGAATTTCATTTTCCGTTATATTTTCAATTTCAAATTCGTCAAATAATAAATTACAATCTCCATACATAAGTTCATATATAGCAGTATTAAAGCTTAATGTTATTGATTTTTCAAGACCTAACATTCTTTTTAATTTACAATTTTTAAGTATAGATTGTATTTTTTCCTCTGTAAATATATTTTTTAAATTTACAGTTTTTTTTATGTTATCATCTATTAATTTCATTGCTAATTCTATATTTTCCTTAGATGTTCCTAGACTTATTGAATATAATTTTATTCCTGATTCATTTTTCAAAAAACCTTTTATATCATATACTAGCCCTCTTTTAGTTCTTATTTCATCATACAAAACTGAGCTAGTTCCCTCTCCAAAATAACTATTAAAAATTCTCAAAATAGTTATTTCTCTATCACTTAACTCATCGATAGAAAAGATATACTGTATTTTACTAGAATTTATTCCTTCTTTATATTCATAAAAAATATTATTTATGTTTTTTTCATAAAGGATGCTTTCTTTTTCTTTTTCTTTAATATAGCCATTTTTAAAATAGTTTTCAACTATCTTTATCACTTCTTCAAAGGATATAGATGAAACTACTGATATAACCATATTATTAATATGATAATACTTATTATAATATTTTTTCACATCTTCTATAGTATATTTTTTTATTAAACTTTCATTTCCTATAATTAGATCTTTAATTCTTCTTTTAGAAAATCCATTATATAAAACTTTATCTTCACAATGTTGTGATACATCATCACTCCATTCTTTAAGTTCTTCACATATAACTGAAATTTCTTCTTTAAAATATTTCTCTTCAAATGTAGGATTTAAAATTATATCACTATAAAGTTCTAATCCACGTTCAAAGCCTTCTGATAAAGATGTTCCATAATATACTACATAAGGATAATTTGTCATAGCATTATGAAATCCAAAAATTTTATCACACTCTTTGTTTATATCTATTTCACTTCTACTTTGTGTTCCTTTAAATACCATATGCTCTACTATATGACTAAGCCCTATTTCATCTTCTCTTTCCTTTATGGCTCCACCATCTATTGCTATAGTGAAGGATGTAATATCTGTTTTTGTATTAGTATAAATCAATTTTAATCCATTATCTAAAACTACTTTTTCCATATCTTACCCCTATTTATAAATTTTAAAAATAACTAGCCAAATAGATTTTTAAGCTCTATATTAGCTAGTTATTATTTTTTATTCTATATTTACTTCTGCAATTTCATCATCTAGTAACTGCATTATACTTCTTCCTCTTCCAGCTCTATTTTGAGGTATTATCTCATTTATAGATATCTTTTTACTATTTCCACTTACAGTAGTAAGAATTAAACTACTATTTAATTTATCAACACAAACCTCATCATTAATAATATCTTCATTTGCATCTACTATTTTAGCATAACTAACTATATCATCATCTTTTAAACTAATAGCAGTTACCCCACTAGCATTTCTTCCCATAGGATTTATGCTTTCTAATGCAAATCTTATAGCCATTGCATTCTTAGTAATAACTATGATATCATTTTCACCCTTATCTTCTACAACTTTTATAACATTATCGGCACCTCTTAATTTGCATGCTACTGTATCTATATAGCTTCCACTAAATTCTGTAATGTTAGTTCTTTTTATTAATCCATTTTGTGTTATAAAATAGAAACTTAAATCATCATTATATTTATTAAAAGAATACATTGATATTATAGTGTCTTTAGGCTCATACTCTTCTACAAATTCTTTCAATGAATTACCTTTTTTATTACCTACATTATGCAACATATATCCCTTTAATTTATATACAATCCCACCTTCAGTGAAAATTAATATTTCTTCCATACTGTTTGTTAGAATACATACATCTTCTTGTGTAGCTCTTTGAGATACTCTTAGTAAATTTTTAGAATTAATACTTAAATAGAATTCTTTAAAATAAAACTCACCAGTATATTCAGCATTTATTCCCTCATCGTTATTAGGCAATGTATATATTTCCCTTCCCAAAGCATTCTTATCTGTACATTCTAAAGTAGGCTCCTCTACAGTAAACACCAATCCATTTTTACTTTCTATTTTTATAAACTGTTCTTCTCTATCTTTGTTTAATATCGACACATTTATTAACTTTTCATCATGTCTAAGCTTTATAGCTAGAAGCTTAGAGTAATTAGTATTAAATTTACTAAGCTCTGTTTTTTTCAAGATTCCTTTTGAAGTTATAAACATTACATCTAAAGGTTTTTCAAAAGCATCTACTACAAAAGCATTAATTATTTGTTCATTATCCAAATCTAATGTTTTTATAATACTTTCAATTTTTTCACCTTTTTCTTTCCATTTGAATTCTGGTATATTATTTATTTTCACTTGATACATATTACCTAAATTAGTAAACATCACAAGAGTATCTTTTGTATTCCCATGTATTAGGAATTTATTAAAATCTCCTTCTCTATGTTCTATATCATTTATATCCTGTGAAGTTCTAATAAATGATTTTTGAGCAATTCTCTTTACAAATCCTTCATTAGAAAGTGTAATTACAACATCTTCTTCAATTATCAACTCTTCTACTTCAATTTTAGCTTCTTCATCATTCTCAACAATAACAGTTCTTCTATCATCATTATACTTATCTTTTATTTCTAAAAGTTCTTTTCTTATAACCTTTATAAGTTCTTTTTCATCACTTAATATTTTTCTTAACTTTCTCATAAAGCTTTCAAGTTCTTTATATTCCTTTTCAAAAGTTTTAACCTCAAGACCTGTAAGCCTATACAGCATAAGCTCTAAAATAGCTTCTGATTGTATTTGAGTAAATGCAAAGTTATTTATTAAGTTTATAGACGCATCCTTTTTAGATTTAGATTGTCTTATCGTCTTAATAACATCATCCATGACATCTATAGCTTTTATAAAACCTTCTACTATATGAAATCTTTTTTCTGCTCTTTCAAGGTCTTTTTTTGTTCTTTTTGTTACAACATCCTTTTGATGATTTACATAATGAGATATTATAGATTTTAGTCCTAATGTTTCAGGCTTTCCATTTGCAATAGCTACCATATTAAAGGATATATTACATTGAAGCTCTGTTTTTTTAAATAAATATTTTTGAACTTTATTTACAAGTTCTTTTGTTGCACTTTTTTTAAATTCTATAACAGCCCTAATTCCATTTCTATCTGATTCATCTCTTATATCTGAAATTATATCTAATGCTTTTGAATGTTTTTTATCACCGGTCATATCTGATATGTTTTGAAGTATTTTAGCTTTGTTTTTTCTATATGGGAATTCATTTATAACTATAGCTAATCTATTATTTTCTAGTTCTTCTATATGTGTTTTTGCCCTTAATGTAACCTTTCCTTCTCCTGTCTCATATGCAGCTAGTATAGCATTTTTTCCTATAAGCGTTCCACCTGTTGGAAGGTCCGGTCCTTTTATATAGTTCATTAATTCTTTTGTGGTTATTTCACTATTTTCAGCATAAGCAAGTGCACCATCTATTACCTCACCTAAATTATGTGGTGGTATATTTGTAGCAAGTCCTACAGCTATACCAAAAACTCCATTTACTAATAAATTAGGATATCTAGCAGGTAATACTGTAGGTTCCTTTTCTGTATCAGAATAGTTTAAATCCATGTCTACTACATCTTTTTCTATATCTCTTAACATTTCCATTGCAATATTAGAAAGTCTCGCTTCAGTATAACGCATAGCTGCTGCACTATCTCCATCTATACTTCCCCAGTTTCCATGACCATCTATAAGTGGCATTCTTGTTGAAAAGTCTTGAGCTAATATTACCATTGCATCATATACAGAAGTATCTCCATGTGGATGATATTTACCTAATATATCTCCTACAATTCTAGCTGACTTATAATACGGCTTATCCGGATATGCCTTTAACATATATGCACCATAAAGAATTCTTCTATGAACTGGCTTTAATCCATCTCTAACATCTGGAAGTGCTCTATCTTTTGCAACCTCAACTGCATAAGGAAGATAATTCTCTGGCATAGCTTCATCTATTGGTGTATTTAAAATATTGTTATCTTTTGGTATTTCTTTATTTATTTTTTTCGCCATAAATTCTCCCTCCTAAAATTCTGCATACTTATACATATAATTTTTTCTTGGTTCAACAATATCACCCATTAAAAGTGAAATCATTTTTTCAGCTTTTGCCGCATCTTCTATTGTAACTCTTTGAAGTGTTCTTGTTTCTGGATTTAGTGTTGTGTTCCATAATTGATCTGGATTCATCTCTCCAAGACCTTTATATCTTTGAATTAATGCACCTTTGCCAATTTTTTTCTTAGCTTCTTCTAATTTTTCATCATTATAAACATAAATATTTTGTTCTTTATTTTTAACATTTTTATAAACCTTATATAATGGTGGAAGTGCTATATAAAGATGTCCATTTTGAATTAATTGTCTCATATATCTATAAATATATGTCATCCATAGTGTTCTAATATGATACCCATCCACATCAGCATCACTTAATATTATTATTTTATCGTACTTAAGATTTTCTTCTTTATAACTATCTAAAATTCCAGTTCCAATAGCTGTATTAAATATTTTTAATTCTTCACTAGCAATAACATTTTCTAGCTTTTGTTTTTCCGTATTCATTATTTTACCTTTTGAAGGCATTATACTTTGAAATCTTCTATCTCTGGCTTGCTTTGCACTTCCTCCTGCCGAGTCACCTTCAACAACTATAAACTCAGTAAAACTATTATCTTTTAGTGTGCATACTGCTACTTTTCCTGCTAAAGGAGAAGTTCCATTTCCTATCTTTTTCTTTTCTGCATCATTTATTTTTTTTATTTTTTCTCTACGTTGAGATGCAAGTATAGCATTATTCATTATACTTGTAGCAACTTCTTTGTTATCTTCTATCCATTCTCCAATTTTATTATAACAAAGTTCGTTCATCATAGAATAAGCTTCAGCATTACCAAGCTTAGTTTTAGTCTGACCTTCAAATATAGGGTTACTAACTTTTATTTTAACTATTGCAGTCATACCCTCCCTTAAATCATCACCTTCAAACTCTTTATCTTTTTCCTTGAGAAGATTAAGTTTTTTACACCATTCTTTGAATATTCTCGTCATACCAGTCTTAAATCCTGTTTCATGGGTTCCAGCTTCAGTAGTTGGAATATTATTTACATAACTTGCTATGTACTCCGTTGTTGAATCTGTAAACTGTATACAAACTTCACCTTCTAAATTCAATCCATTTATTTGTTTTTCTCCGCTAAAAATTATAGGATCTTTATGCAATGGTGTTTTACTTTCATTTAAATATTCTATAAAATCTAAAAGTCCTCTTTCTGAATGATAAACTTTTTCCACTGCCTCTTCTTTTCTTTCATCTCTTAAAACTAAAGTTATACCTTTATTTTGAAAAGCTAACTCTTGTAATCTTTCATCTATAATATCAAACTTATAGTCTACGTTCCCAAATATTTCTTTATCTAATAAGAAAGTTATTTTGGTACCTGTTTTTTTTGTATTTCCTATTGCTTCTAAAGCAGTAACAGGTGTACCTGGCATTTTTCTTTTTAATTGCTTATCATGTGCATACTCAAATCTTTGTCTGAAAATCTTACCCTTTTGCATTACCTCTACTTGAAGCCACGAAGACAATGCATTAACAACAGCTGCACCAACACCATGTAGCCCCCCAGATGTTTTATAATTAGAATTGTTAAACTTTCCTCCAGTATGGAGCTCAGTATAAACCATTTCTACTCCTGATTTTTTCTTTAAAGGATGTATACCAGTAGGAATACCTCTACCATTATCCGTAATTGTTACACTTTTATCTTTATTTAATATAACTTCTGCTTTATCACCATATCCATTGGCAACTTCATCTATAGCATTATCTAATATTTCCCAAATACAATGGTGTAATCCTTTAGTTCCTGTAGAACCAATATACATACCAGGTCTTACTCTTACAGGCTCTAATTTTTCTAAAGAGGTCAAATCCGTAACTTCATAACTATTAACTTCCTTCATTTTAAGCCTCCTATGTTAATTATTTTACTTTATTTTCAAAATTAAAGAGTTCTAAATTCGTATTTCAACTCTTATATATTTTTAATTCTTATTATTTTATAAACACAAATAAACCTTATATAAATAAATTTTGCTTAAATAAGTGTCTAAATATTTACCTTCCTCTTATCATAATTATTAAATAAAAAACTTCAATTATGGAGGAAAAAATTTGATTTTTTCATAAAATCTATTTTAAATACATCAAGGAATATATTATAACCTATTTTTATTAAAATACAAAATTTTATATATTGTGTAATTTTAATTAATTGAAAATAGACAACTAGTAACCTATTAATATTTATCTTAGCTTTATAAAAACAATACAAAATCAATAGTCACATTCTATTTTTATATTGTTTTAAATCAAGTATAATATTAATTTTAATAATTACCAATTGCCATTTTTAATAATTGTTATTTGAATCAAATTGTAAATTTTGTGAATTTCTTAATATTCTAAATATGTATATAAAGATAAACTACTTACTTTTTTAAATGATTATCTACAAAACTCTCTAATTCTTTAGCCGCTTTTTCTACTGTTGAAACGAAAATTTTCAAGTCGTAATCATATTGATTAGCACTATGCATATACATTGGATCATAGTACTTTACCATAAGTTCTTTTACTACTTCTTCATAGTCATTTTCCATAACTTTTTTGCAAAATTCTTCTAAACATTCTTTACTTAAAATCTTTTTTATTTTAATTATTGAATCACAGATTTCTTCATTTGATGTTTTACATTTAGTATATTCTTTAACTATTAAATTACATCTAAAATCTAAATCTGCATCTACAAATATATGTATTCCATTTTTCATTGATTCATGTATGTACTCTGGAATAATTACTCTACCTATCCTTTTGCTCTCCGCTTCTATAAAAACAAAGTCACTATTCCTATGTTTAAGTTCATTTAAAATTAAACTTTCAAACTTTTTCTGTGAATTAACATCACCAAGGCCTACAGATCCTAAAATAGAACCTCGATGATTAGCAAACCCTTCTAAATCTAATATATCATACCCATCAGATTTTAATTTTTTTAATATTTCTGTTTTACCTACACCTGTATTGCCATGAAGAACTATATATTTAACTTGTTCATTGACCTTTGGTAATTCTTCTAAAACATAACTTCTATAACTTTTATATCCACCTTTAATCCTTTCAACTCTCATCCCTAGAGATGATAATAATGCAACTAAAGATCCACTTCTCATGCCACCTCTAGCACAAAAAAGTACTATTTTTTTATGATTTTTTCCCAATTCCAAAAATTCATCGTATATTGACGGCAATTTTTTCGATACTATTTCCATACCAGTTCTTTTAGCTTTTTCTGTAGATTCCTGTTTGTATATAGTTCCTACTAAAGCTCTTTCTTCGTCATTAAAAAGTGGTATGTTTACAGCACCTGGAATAGTATTTTCTTTATATTCTAGTGGACTTCTAACATCTACTAAAACATAATCTCCTTTTAATTCCTTATATTCTGTGGTCTGAAACATAATAAGCCTCCAAATCTTCAATTCACAATTCACAGTCCACAAATAATAAATATTTATTTAAAAATCTATATATTTTTATGCCTTGTGAATTATAAATTGTTAAAGTTTCTACTCAAAGTTATATTTTAATAGTTTCAATGCACCAATGTCAACATATGCTTAATTTAAATTTTAAATAATTACGATTATTTTTTTAAATTTATTAAACAAAATAAAAAAAGGTGTTTTTTAAAAATTATTATATTAAACTCTAAAACACCTTATTTTTATTAGTTTATTTTGTTTTTTAATTTAATCATATAATTTAATTAAGCTTCAATTTGTTATTTTATTATAATATAGGTTGTTGATTGTTCATTGACCAACCATCACTTCTTATATCCATCATATCTATGGTATCTTCTTTACTTTTTACATCTTTTAGTTTTTTTATTACCCCAAATTTATTTTCAAGGGATAATTCATCACCTTTCCCTGATATAATCCAAAGTGTTTTGTATTTTCCTGGTTTTACTTCTAATTCTCGTTCTCCTTTTCCATCTGTAAAATATATTAATATATTTGTATCTGTATTATTTACATATTTAAATACTGGTGAAAAACTAGTTCCACCCCTAGTATTTAATCTATCCTTTATATCTTTTGAAATTTTAACTTTATATGTCCTTCTAATTTTAGTGTCACACTCTATTATTGTAATTTCATATTTATAATTCTTAACAATATTTAACACTTCATTTATTGCCTCATTAAATTCTTCATCACTTATACTTCCACTTATATCTATAGCTACTACAATTCTAGCAATATGATTAGAAAGTTCCCCCCTTAAATCTAATCTATTAGGCTGTCTTCTATTTCTTCTTGTTATTGTCTTTTTTCGTCCTTTTTCTAGTGTTCCCATAATTTTTTTTAAGTATAAATTCCATGAAATCTTATTATTATTGGAGTTCAAATCTGATAGGATGTTTTCCACATAGAAATCAACATTATTTTTTTTAGAATCATTAACAATCTTTTGGGTTATACTTTTTACAATCTTTTCATCATAAAAATCACTTTTTCCCCAACTATCATGGGTTCTAGCTACATCATATTCTTTTTCTATTAAATCGTTTTCTTTTGTATCCTCCTCTTCTCCATCTTTATTATCATCTAATAAATCTAATTCCTTTTGAATTTCTAAGATATATTCCTCCATACTCCTATAAGGCTTTAAAGCTAAATTATACTTTAAATTTACCCATTCAATAGTTGTTGCATATGGTGGCAAATAATCAAGATATTGGTTTACGACTATATCCATAGCCATATTTATAGCCAGAGTGCTAAATTTGTTTTTTAATTCTTTACCTCTTACTAAATGTAATGATATTATATGTATAATTTCATGTTTAATTGAGGTTTTCATCTGATTTAAATCTAACATTAAAAACAATATTGGATTAAAATATATAGTATATCCAGAAATATTCAGACTTATAGCTGTAGGTGATGTAACATCATATTTTATTTTTCTATCCATTTTCAATAAAAAGTATCCATAGAAATTTTCACTATCATCTATTAATAAAAAATTAATTTTATCTATTAATTGAAAAAATCTATCCTCAAAATCATTATTTATATCTTTTATATATTGAATATCAGATATTTCATTGTATAACTCTTCCTTTAATTCATAAAAACTTTTCATAATCCTCACCTATCCATTTATGCTGGTATATGCCTTAAAATAACCTTCTATAAAATTATTATTTTTCAAACATTCTTTATAAATATTTTTGTATTGTCCTTTTATATCCTTCATAATTCCAATTTTTAAATCAACGGGATAGTATCCTATGAATTCTACTAAACGCTGTATTTTTTCAGAAGATATTTCACTATTTTCCATAGAAATTAATATGTTTTTTATAGTTAAATATAACCTTGTGTGACTTTCTTTTTTTAGTCTAAAAATTACATCTTCAGATAAACTTTCTTCATCAAATACTTCTTTGTACGTAATTAATGGTAATGTACTACTTTCTATAAAAGCCATAAATTCCTGAGCAATTTCACTTCCAACATTACCTTTCAATATATTAAAAAATATTTTTTTAGGTATTCTATAACTTTCTTCTTTATATAATTTATAACTCTTTGATACCCTTTCAAAACTTCTTGGTGTTGCTTTTATTCTTTCACTACTTTTACTACTATGCAAATATTCAGGAAATGTAGATATAAATTCTATAACTTTTTCTTCTAATTTATTATTTATTGCCCATTGAATCCAATTTTCAACATTGCTTTCCATTTCAAGCCATACAAATCTATTTTCTTGAGCTGGATCCATATCTATAACTTGATAATCGAAATCATCCTCATACTTACTTGATGGATTCATGGCTGCTAATAATTTTACAGATTTATGTAAATTATATCCATTTATTTCTTTATTCAAAATTAGGTTCATAAGTTCTTGTTGAACAGTATGTTCACATCGATTGATTTCATCTATGAAAAGCAACACTTCTTTCCCACTATTTATAGCTTGCTGAATTTGTTGTAGCTTAGTATGCACTGCATACACTGTTCTCTTTTCAATATGTTCTAATTTGTTTTCATCTAAGTATTTGTATTCATCAACTGTTGGTAATCCACCAATCTCTCCTTCTTTTAATAAATTACCATCAATAATAAACATACTCCAATTATTTTTATTAGCTAATTCTTTTGCTAAAGCAGTTTTTCCTATACCACTTTCTCCAACTATTAATGGAACTTCATTAGTTTGAATAATTAATTCTGCTGCTAACAATGTATCTTCAAAATTCATCTTTCAACTCTTCCTTATCTTTAATATTTTAATTTTTCATCTACTGCAATTGTTTTACATTTTGAGCTACCAAATCTGTATATAAACATAATTTTATCCATTGATATATTATTTTGATTTATACCAATAGACTTACAGTTTAAAAAATCTCTAACGTATTTATCTTCTACATCTTCATTAGAGAAAATCTCTTTTAATATATCTTCTACTTTTTCAATATCTATGTGATTTTTAAAATATTTTATAGCTAATATATTTTCTTTTAAGAAAGACACTTTTTTTTCATAATTCAACTCCTTAACCAACTGTACTGATGCTTCATTAATTTTAACTGCTAATCTTTCAATACTTTCCTTTGGGTTTTCAATATACCTTAATGCATGATAATATTTTTCAATTGCTAACTTTTGAATTTTTTCACTTGGATTTTTTATATATTTTATAGAATCATAGTCTTTCTCTATAGCTAAAATTTGTATTTCTTCACTTGGATTTTCACAATACTGTACAGCCCATCCTTTTTGTGCAATTCCTAATCTCACTATTTTTTCGCTTGGATTTTTTATAAATTTTAATGCATTCCATGAATTTTCAACTGCAATTTTCTGTATTTCTTCATTTGGATTCTCAATAAATTCAATTGCCCATACATTATTTTTTACTGCATTTTTTTTCATTTCTGCACTTGGATTATTTATATATTTTATCATTAATCCATTTTTACTTATTGCTGCAATTTTCATATCATCAGTAGGATTATTTATATTTTTTATTACTATCGGGTTTTCTTTTATTAACTTTAAAATTTTTTCCTCATTCATATAAATACCTCTATAAATTTTTAACTATTCCTTATTAATAATTATTATCCGTTATATTGTAATTATATATTTTTTTTCTTGTTTTTTCAAATATATTTTCACATAAAAATAAAAGTCAAAATTTTAAAAGTGTAATTTTAGTATGACACTTTTAAAGTTTTGACTAATTATTTTTATATTTTTTTATATAATAAATAAAATCCATTAATAGAATCTATTTATGCTAACCTTTACATATTTAAACTAATTACCTTGTTTGTTATATATAATAAAATTATCCTAAATTATAAAATAATTTTAATATATTATCTTTGTCAGGAACATTTTCATTGAAAAATTCCATTATAGTTTTGTCTATATTATATTTTATACTTTTAAAAGAAATATCTACAGTTCCATCATCGTCGAATTCCATAACCGCAAAGCTTACATACCCACCATCTCTAGAACATCCTATAGATCCTGGATTTATTATAGGTTTTCCTTTCCAATATTTTACAAGTGTTTGGCAATGACTATGTCCAATTAAAACATAATCGCAAACATCCCCATAATCTTCTGTAAATTCATCCAAAGTTACTTCTTGATAAAGAAGCGGTAATTCATTCATACTATCTATTCTGGAATGAACCATAAGAATTTTTTTTCCTTTTATTTCAATTATTCTTTCTGTAGGAACGGTTTTTAATTTATTAATCCTTTCTTCACCTAGAAGATTAATATTCCACTTTTGATGTTCCTTTTCACCTTCCGTAAATTCTTCACAACAATTAGTAACTATTGAATAATCAGTATTCCCTAAAATATTTATAAACCTTTTATCATTCATAATAATATCAAAAACTTCTAAAGGATTAGGCCCTTCCTGTATAAAGTCACCTAAATTCAAAATCTTATCTACATTTTCTTTTTCTGCGTACTGTAAAAAAACATTGAAAGCTTCCATATTACTATGAATATCAGCAATAACTAATACTTTTTCCTTCCCCATAGACTACTCTCCTTTGATGTTTCATTGAAATAATACTTAATTTTCTAAATTTTCCAAATAGTTATTTGTATATATTATATCACTTAAATTTTTTTAAACAATTATTTTTACTATTTTTAACAATTTTTATATGTAATTAACATTTTATTCATTATACTATTTTATCCATATATATTTTAAAATATACTATATGATTTTATTATAAGGTTCCAAACTGTCTTTTAAATCTATATTAATTAAATTTCTTTTAACTTTTAACATGATAGTTTTAATATTTTGTATTTAATGTTAAAATGTTCCTATAGAATTAAATAGATATGATTTTATCTATTAGTATTTGAAATCAAACATGCTTTTTTGAGACTTATGACTTATACGTTGTGGACTAAATTATTAATTTACTCATACTAAATTGCTATACATTGGAGGGCTGAATTTATGTATATGTTTTGTGAAAATGATAAATTGTATTTGAGACCATTAATACTTAAGGATTCAGATTTTATTTATGAACTTAAAGAAAAAAATAAAAATTTTATTTTAAACTATGCTGAAGTATCAAAAAATGCTCAAAAAGAAAAAATCAAAAATAGTATTTCTAAAGATGATGAATTATATTTACTTATCACATTAAAAGAAACAAGCAACCATATAGGTTATATACACAGTAAATTTTTTAATAATGGAAAAATTGCTGATATAGATTTTGTAATAAATGAAAATAATTCTAAACTAATGGAGGAATCTTTAATTTTGTTTAGAAAAGAACTTTTTAAACAAGGGTGTATTAGATTAGAATGTAATATTTGTAGTTCTAATCTATTAGGAAAAAAAATATTAGAAAATTTAGATTTTAAATTAGAAGGCACTAAAGAAATGTCATATTTTAACAATAATAATTTCTTTGATATTTTAGTGTTTGCTTCATTAAATCGTTAGTTTTGCAAGTGTGTATTATTTTATATAAAAAAACAGTGTATCATTAAAATTATTTTAATATACACTGTTTTTATTTATTTTATATTTTCTAATTCTAAAAATTCATTTAAATACAAAACTTCTATTTGTCCAGACCAATTTAGCACTGAACCAACTAAATCTTTTATATCTAAATCTTCCATATCATATGTTTCAGAACTATTAACAGTTCCTGTAGCATCTTCTATAAAAGTAACTTTATAACCTCTATCAAAAGCTGCTATTGCTGTAAACATACAACAGAATTCTGTATTAAAACCTACAATTATAACTTCATTTATGTTATTTGCCTTTAATATTTCTTCTAAATTTGTTTTGAAAAATGCACTTGGTGTAGTTTTAATTACTAATTCATCACAGTAATCTATAAATTCTTCATGTATATTTCCTCTGTCACAGTTTGGGTTAAAAGGACTCTCATCGTTTTTTTCTACATGTTTTGTAAATATTATTTTATCACCTTTTGCCTTGCATATATTAATAATTTCTCTTATTTTTTCTTTTTCTTCCTTAAAATTTTTTTGACTTAAAATATGTTTTTGCATATCCACTACTATTAATGCTTTCATATTATATTCACCTCATAATTTCCTTTAAACATTTAACTAAATAAATTGATGAAAACAATCAATCTACTTTTTCATTTGATTATTTATTATTTTCTATCTCTTTAATATTATAAGTTAAAATGAAATCATTACAAGAACTTATTTTATGTTTTTATATAATATCTTCTCTATTTTTGAATTGAATTATATCTTTTCTTTAAACTTCTTCCTAGTTTTTATTATTATGAATAAAATTACTATAGCAATTATCACCAAATACTCTTCTAAGAAGATTATATTCTGTATAGCATTCACTTGATATAATGCAACAGGAAAATTTATAACTGCATGACATAGTATAGCCAAGAAAAAATATCTTATCTTTCCCTCTCTTACTGCATACAAAACTAAAAGTGACAATCCTAATTGAATTATTAATGAACTAGATCTCTCTATTCCTGCTATAATCCATGTATAAGATGGCATTTGAATCATTTGTTCTTTTATATACATTAATGTTTGTGCTGTACTATTATCAACCTTGTCTAATAAATTTTCAAAATTACCCGTATTTATCTGAATTGCTGTTATAAGATTATTTATATACATACTTCCAGCTATTAAAAAAGCTTCTATACCTCCATGTCCTAATCCATAAGCTATACCATTTTCAAAGCTTCTATCTTTCTTTAAAATCCATTTAAAGCATATAAATCTTGCACTTTCTTCAAATATTCCAGCCATAAGACCACCATAAAGCATATATGCTATTGGTTGTCTTAAGAACGTAGCAGTTTTTTCATTATTATATAAAACATACTGATGTATAGAACCTTCTAATAATTTAACTGCCAATAAAAAAGCAATTGCCCCTACTATTACATATTTTAATGATATATTATGTTTCTTTCTTAAAAATACTATAAGTGCTATTGGCACAATAATACTTAATATAATTGTAATTATCATAAAAAATATAGAACTTCCACTTACCACTAAATCATCTCCTTAAAATATTATAATTAAAGCATTTAATATTGTGATACATTATATTTAGAATTTTTAATGAAGTTATTCTTTTTCTAAATTTTTATTTAGTTTTTTATTTATTATACATAATATCATAGATTTGTTACAATTTAATTATAAAGTAGTATATGTACAAAAAACTAACAGTTTTTTGTACATAATGGATATAGTTCTATATTTTAATTTTAATCTTAATTATATCTATTTATTAATTTCTTTTCTATAAGAATTTCACGTTCTTTTTCATCTACCATATCTAAAGATTTAAACTCATATCCTTGTTCTTTTAAAGATTTAATAATTGTTCCTAATGCTTTTGGAGTAGTCTTATTTGATGCACCATCATGCATTAAAATTATTATTCTTGATTTATCAAGGTTTTTACTATTCATAGCCTTAGAATAGTTGGATATTAATTGCTCTACTGGAATGTTTATTCCCATTGCATCTTCAATAGATACATTCCAGTCTACATAATATAACCCCCTACTAATTAAACCATCCCTAATTTGTTTTAATGTTGATTTTTGTGGTATTCCTGTACTTGACCCACCAGGCATTCTCATAAACTCACAATTTTTCTTATTTAAATTTTCATTTAAAACATTTTTTACTTTTTCATAATCATTAAAATACACATCTGTACTTACATAATTACTATCATTATGGGTATATGTATGAGCACATATACTATGATTTTTTTCTTTAATTTCTTTTAAGATATTAGGATTTTCTTCTACTAATTTTCCTATAACAAAAAATGTAGCCTTTATATTTTCCTCATCTAAAATTTTCAAAACCTCTAACGTTGTTTCTGTTGGTCCATCATCAAAAGTTAAATATGCTATTTTATCATTTTCTTTACATTTACTATCATCTGAAATAGCTAAAACACTTATTGATGTGAAAATAATAACACTAATAATAATTGTAACTAAAAAAAAATTCTTCCTTTTCATATTGGTTTATCCTTCCTTTCTATACTTCAGCAATTCTTTAAAGTCATATATTATTATTAGTATTATTGTTTTTTATATGCTAAAGAATCTTCAACTATAGGTATGAATGTCAAAATAATGTTGACATTTTGATTATTTTCTATATAATATAAAATATAGTTAAAATTTAATAGTTTTCTTATTACGAGTGATTGAGGGATCTGGCCCTATGAAGTCCGGCAACCAGCTTTTATTAAGCATGGTGCTAATTCCAGCGGTGTTACGCCGAAAGATAAGATTTGTATTTATCCTCTTATCTTTAAAGAGGTTTTTTTGTTTTTAAAATTAAATATATAAATCTAAATACTCTTATCCAGAGTGGCGGAGGGACTGGCCCTACGATGCCCAGCAACCAGCTTTCATTAGGCAAGGTGCTAATTCCAGCGGTTTTTACCGAAAGATAAGAAAATCCCCTTCTTATCTTTTGGAGGGGATTTTTTTATTGCTAAATTTTAATACATATATTCAATACACTATTTCTATAGTTTTAACCATAATTACATTGAGGATGTGAAAATAAATATGATAAAAATTAATAATTTAACTAAAATATATAAATCTAAAAGTTTTAAAGAAATTATTGGATTTGAAAATTTAAATTTAACTATTAGCGAAGGCGACATATTTGGAATTATTGGTCCTAGTGGCGCAGGTAAATCTTCTGTTTTAAGATGTATTAATTTACTTGAAAAGCCTACTAAGGGAGAAATTCTTTTTAAAAATATATTAGATTTTAAAAATACCAATGATTTTATAAATATATTAGATTTATCTAATAAAGAGCTTATTTCTATAAGAAAAAAAATAGGCGTTATTTTTCAAAATTTCAATTTACTTATGAACTCTACTGTTTTTGAAAATATTGCTTTTCCTTTAAGAATAAATAGAATATCTGACAGTGATATAACTAAAAAAGTTACTGAACTTTTAAAATTAGTTGATCTTTATGATAAGAAAGATTATTATCCTTCTCAACTGTCTGGTGGACAAAAGCAAAGGGTAGGTATCGCTAGAGCACTAGCTAATGACCCTAAAGTTCTTTTATGTGATGAGGCTACTTCTGCCTTAGATCCTAGTACTACAGATTCAATACTATCTCTTTTAAAATCTATAAATGAAAAATTTAATATAACTGTGATTTTAATAACTCACGAAATGGATGTTATAAAAAATATCTGTAATAAAGTTGCTGTATTAGATAAAGGAAAAATAGTAGAACAAGGTTATGTAACTGATATATTTGCAAACCCAACTTCTAATATAACAAAAAAATTTTTAAATCAAAATATTACTGTTCCTGATTCTATAAAAAATAGCTGTGAAAATTCACACTCTATAGTTAAACTTACATTTTTAGGTTCTAACACAACAACATCTACAATATCTCATATTTCAAGAGAATTTAATGTGGATATAAATATTATCTCTGGAAACATAGATATTGTTCAAAATATTCAAATTGGTCATCTTATTGTAAATATTGCTTCTAATAAAAATTTAGATGAGATCCGCAATTATTTAATTAACAATGATATAGGATGGGAGGTTCTTAATTAATGATTTATGCTTTACTACAAACACTATATATGGTATTTTTTTCAACTATTTTCTCTTTAATTATAGGTTTTCCGATTGGTATTATTTTAGTACTAACAAGTAAAAATCACTTATGTGAAAACTTAAAGTTAAATTCTTTTTTAGATACTATAATAAATATATTTAGGTCAATTCCTTTTATAATTTTAATAGTTGCATTATTTCCTATTTCTAAATTTATAGTTGGAACAACTATTGGAACTACTGCTGCAATTCTTCCTCTTTCTATAGCAGCTGCTCCATTTGTAGCAAGAATTATAGAAAGTTCTCTTAAAGAAATTCCATTTGGTATTATAGAAGCTGCATTATCTTGTGGAGCAACAAATATGCAAATTATCTTTAAAGTAATGCTCCGTGAAGCAATTCCATCACTTATATCTGGAATAACCCTTACAATAATAAATATTATAGGATATTCTGCTATGGCTGGTGCAGTTGGAGGCGAAGGTATTGGTGATTATGCTATAAGAGAAGGTTATATGAGATATAACAACAATATTGTCTTATTAACAATCTTAATTTTAATTGTAGTAGTTCAACTTATTCAAAGCATTGGCAATTATTTATGTAAAAAATCCAACAAAAAAGTTCTTTAATTTAGGAGGTATTTATTTATGAAAAAATCTTATTTTACAATAATCTTATTAACTTTATCCTTAATAATTTTTACAGCGTGTTCACCTAATAGTGGTTCTAAAGACTCTTCAAAAGAAACTAATAATTCTAATGAAAAAACTATAGTTATAGGAGCTTCTCCAGTGCCACATACTGAAATTTTAGAATTTGCAAAAACAAAATTAAAAGATAAAGGAATAAATTTAGAAATTAAAACATTCACAGACTATGTTGTACCAAATAAAGCTTTAGATTCTGGTGAATTAGATGCTAACTTTTTTCAACATAAACCTTATTTAGATGATTTTAATAAAAATAATGGTACTGATTTAATTTCAATTGGTGAAATACACGGTGAACCTTTATCTGCATACTCAAAAAAAATAACAAATTTAAATGACTTAAAAGAAGGTTCTACTATAGCTATACCAAATGATGGTTCAAACGGTACAAGAGCATTAAAACTTTTAGAAAAGGAAAAGCTTATAACACTAAAAGATTCTAATAAAACTATACAAACTGAAAAAGATATAAAAGATAACCTGAAAAATTTTAAAATTAAATCTATAGAAGCTTCTCAACTTCCAAGAATATTAGAAGACGTTGATATTGCAATTATAAATGGAAACTATGCATTAGATGCTGGACTTGATACTAAGTCTACATTATTTTCAGAAGATATATCTGATATAAATGAATATGTTAATATTATAGCTACCACTTCTGAGAACAAGAACAACGAAGCACTTAAAGAGCTTGTTGATTTTCTTAAAAGTGATGAAATGAAACATTTTATAGAAGATAAATATGGTAACGCTATTCTTCCCGCTAATTAATAATAAATTTATCTTATATACTTTAAAAGGGTATGAATAAAATTCATACCCATTTTTAAATATGTTCAGTTATTTAACTGATTTTCCTAATTTTTTAGATTCTTTAGAAACACCTACTTCATTTGATGTTTCCATATTCATTTTTTCTAATTCTTTTTTAGTTTTTTGACCTGCTTTTTTATTATCCTTACTATTTTTATTATTCTTATGTGACATATTACTCACTCCTTTCCTATGCTAAATCTTAAATATATCTCATAAATAGTATCAGTATTGCAGAGAAAATTATACATATATTCTGATTATTCGTTTTAGTTAATCTTTTTATTTTTAAAATATTTTATATTATAATTAATTTAAAATATAAATTTCATTGAATATAAGGTTTCAAGTTAACCTTTAAAATTATCCATTCCAAAACTTAGATACCTAAAATAGTGAGACATGCTCCGAATCACTTAGAATTCAACACTATATTTTGTATAAAAATATTTTAAAGTTATTGAATAAATTTGAAACCCTATAACTTCAATGAAACAAGTAGGAATTAAAATTAATATATAAATTATATATTAATCTTAAATTCTTATATTTAGATAAATTAATAAACAAACTTAAGAAAAGGTGATCGGTATGATAAAATTAATTGCAAGTGATATGGATGGAACTTTACTAGACTCTAACGGTATTTTACCTTTAGACTTTTATTCTGTACTCTCTAAACTAAATTCTAAAGGTATAATGTTTGTAGCTGCCTCCGGGAGACAATATCATAATTTAGTTAAGACTTTTGACAAAGTAAAGAATGATATTATTTTTGCTGCTGAAAATGGAACTTATATTGTTCAAAATGGCAAAGAATTATATTCAAATTGTATTTCTAAAGATATAATACCTGAATTATGTTCATTAGCTGCTACTTTTGATAACTGTTATATTCTTTTATGTGGAAAAAAGGCAGCTTATTTACAGACTAATAAACCTTCTGTAGTAAAGGAAATAAAAAAATACTTTGAAAATGTAGAAATTGTAGATAATATAGCTACAATAGATGATGAAATTTTAAAATTTACTTTATGTGATTTTAATGGAGCTAACGGAAATTCTTATGAAGTTTTCAATGAAAAATATAAAGACAAGCTTAAAGTTGTAACTTCAGGTAATATTTGGCTTGATATTATGAATAAAGATGCTAATAAAGGTGTTGCTATTAAGTTTTTGCAAAATAAACTTAACATCTCTTTTAGTGAAACTATGGCATTTGGAGACTATTATAATGACTTAGAAATGCTTAAGGCATGTAAATATAGTTATGCGATGGGAAACGCTGTGGATGCTGTAAAAAAAGTTAGTAATTATTTAACAGACACTAATGAAGAATATGGTGTGCTTAAAGCTATAAGAGAAGCAGTTATATAACTGCCTCTTTTTAATTATATATGTTTTTAGAACAATACTTGCTCTACATTAGTTAACAATAAAATTATATAAAAACATCTAATTAAAATCATAATGCCATATTAATAAATAAGTAAAACAACTACTATATTGATTTATCAATATAGTAGTTGTATAATTTCAATTAATATTCAAATAAATTTTAGGAGTGATACTACAATGTTAAATTTTTCATATAAAAACCCTACAAAATTAGTTTTTGGTAAAGATACTATATCATCACTTGGTTCTAATATAAAATCTGATTCAATTGATAAAGTTCTTTTATTATATGGTAAAGGATCTATTTTCAAAAATGGAGTTTATGATTTAGTTACTGAATCTCTTAAAAATAATAATATAGAGTTTATAGAACTTTCTGGTGTTAAACCAAACCCAGTACTTTCTAAAGTTAAAGAAGGTATAGATATAGTTAAGAATAATAACTTAAAAGCAATCGTAGCTGTAGGTGGTGGAAGTGTTATTGATTCTGCTAAAGCTATATCTGCTGGTTCTTGTTATGAGGGCAATGTTTGGGACTTGTTTGAAGGTAATGGTAAACTTGCAAAAGCACTACCTATATTTACTGTACTTACTCTTTCTGCAACTGGTTCTGAAATGAACTGTGGTGGTGTAATAACAAACGAAGATGAAGGTAAAAAATGGTCATTCGGTTCTCCATTGCTTTATCCTAGAGTATCTATTCTTGACCCATCAATACAATCTACACTTCCTACAAAGCAAACTGTTAATGGTGCTGTAGATACTATAACTCATGTATTCGAAGCATATTTTGGTGGAACTAAAAATACAGATATGGTAGATGAATTATCCGAAGGCATTATAAGAACAGTAATAAAACATTCTAAAATTCTTATTAATGATAGTAATAACTATAATTCTAGATGTGAGCTTTCTTTTGCCGCAACTTTAGCTTTAAATGGTCTTAATGGCTTAGGAAGACTTGGAGATTGGTCATCTCATTCTATAGAACATTCATTAAGTGTTTTAAATGATATATCTCACGGTGCTGGTCTTGCTATAATTATGCCTGCATGGATGAAATATGTTTATAAAGAAGATATCTGTAAATTTGCTAAAATGGGTAGAAATATTTTTAATATAAATGAGTGTGATGATGAAAAGGCCGCATTAAGTGCAATTGAAGCTCTTAAAAACTACTATAAAGAAATAGGAGCACCAACTACTCTTAAAGAAGTAGGAGTTTCATTTAAAGACTTAGATTTTGTTGCAGATAATGCAGCAATGTCTGCACCTTTAGGTACTTTTAAAAAGTTAAATAGAGAAGATATTTATAAAATACTTCAAATAGCTTTTGAGTAAATATTAAACTAAAATCCAGAATTTTTATCCTTATAATAAAAGAAGTACTATTTAATTAGCTTTAAATAGTACTTCTTTTTATAAAGAAATAATAATTTATTAATTATTACATAATCCTGTACATATATTATCTAATTTTTCTAAAATACTTGAGGCTTTATCTTCATCAACTAATGCAACTATATAATCCCCACTAAGTATCCTTGTAAATCCTCTAGGTATTATTTCTTTGTCTCCTCGCTTTATTGCCACAATTAAACAATCCTTTGGCCAGTTTATATCTTTCATTAATTGTCCCTCTGTAGTACATCCCATGTGGATAGCATATTCTATCAATGTTTTAGTCTTACTGTTTCCTTCAAAATTTTCCCCATTCTTTCTTAAAATATTTTCTAGTAAACTTTCATAAATTGGTTCTGATTTTAATAAATCAGAAGTTATATATGCAAATATACAAACTATTGCTAAAGGTAACATATGATCAAAAGAACCTGTCATCTCTGTAATTAATATTATACCTGTTATAGGTGCTTTAACTATTGCAGTAAAATGTCCTGCCATTGCTAATATTATAAAAGTTAATATATAAATGCTAGGTACTCCTAAACTATAACATACTATAATGCCAAAAATATTTCCTACTAATGCTCCAAGTACTAATAATGGAAAAAATATTCCCCCAGGTATACCTGAACCAAAGCATATAAGAACTAATAAAAATTTTATAACTAAAAAAAGCAACAAAGTTACCAATACATACTTATTTTCTGACAAGCTCATTATAAGATTATGACCACCACCAATTAATATTGGTGATATTACACCTACAATTCCTGTTACTATAAAAGGTATTATTGTCTTTACTTCAATAGGAATTCTCTTAAAGCTACCATAAATTTTTTGACTTTTTAATATTCCTTTGTTAAAAATTGTACCACTTATACCAACTAAAACTCCTAATAATATTAAAACCCAATAAAACTTCAAAGGCAATGAAGCTATTCCTTTAAAATTTAATGCTGGATCTAAACCTAAAAATCTCTTTGCCACAAAATCTGCTGTAAGTGCTGATGACATGGCAGAAAGTAAAACTAATGGAGAAAAATTTTTATGAGTTTCCTCTAATGCAAACATTACCCCTGATAATGGTGCATTAAATGCAGCTGCTAATCCTGCACTAGCTCCACTTGTAGTTAAAAACTTTTCTTCAATATTTACTCTTTTAAAAATCCTAGAGAACCCTTGTCCAACTGCTGCTCCCATTTGAACTGATGGACCTTCTCTTCCTGCTGAAAGACCTACCCCTAAACAAATCACTCCACCTATAAATTTATTTATAAGAACTCGTAACCAATTAATGTTTAATTTTCTAACTAAAAATCCCTCTACTTGAGGTATCCCACTACCTGATATCATCGGCTCTTTCTTTACTAACACACCAACTAAATATCCTAAAAATGATAAAATTATAATTATAACTGCTATTTTTATAGGGTTACCCTTTGAACTACTATAAATATCATTAGAAATTTTAAATAATTTATCTATAGCTAACCTATTCAAAACAATAATTATACCTGTAATCAGGCCAACTACAGCACCTTCAATTATAAGCTTAAATCTTAAATTTTTTCTATGTGATAAAATATTAGTAGTTTTATCTTTAGATATCTCCATTTTAATCCTCCTTTTCTTAATGTGAACAGCAAAAAACTAAGCATTTAAAATTTAAATACTTTTTCATATACTTAAAATTATTTATACTTTATATGAATTTGCCCTTTTTTATTATATAACTCATATCAAATTATTTCAAATTTATAAATTAAAATTTAAAATACATTAAAGCAACTATCTTTTTACACGAAATATATATTAACTTTTTCTATAACAAAATTTTTATTATAATATTATTCATAGAAAAGTTAATTTGCAAATTTATACTAAAAACTGTATATTCAAAATATATATAATATATTAATATTTTTAAAAAGTAGGTGTTAATTTTATGAAAACAGATATACTACTAGAGTCTGGTACTGGTGAAGTTGAGATACTAGAGTTTATAGTAAATACTAAACATTATGCAATAAATGTTATAAAGGTTAAAGAAGTGGTCGATATAGATAACCTAACAGAACTACCTAATAATCATCCTTCTATAGATGGTGTAGTTCTTTGTAGAGATGAGATACTTACCTTAATTAACTTAAGTCAAGTTCTTGATTCTCATAAGAATAATAGTACAAAACCTTTTAAAGCTATTTTATGTGAATTTAATAAAGTTAAAGTAGCCTTTAAAATAGATGATATTGTTGCAATTCACCGTATTAAGTGGGAACAAATTCGAAAGCCTGATGAAATTTCAACTAATCCTTTAGTAATTGGAAACATATTATTTAAAGACAAAATTATATTACTTTTAGATTTCGAGAAAATTATTACTGACATAAACCCCAAAATAGGTATAAGTGAAGATAAAATTAAAGATGTACATTGTAAAGATAGACATGGAGTAAAAATTGTTTTAGCTGATGATTCAGCATTAATAAGAACACTTTTAAAAAACACACTGAATAAAGCTGGTTTTAATGATTTAATATTTTTCAATGATGGTAATGAGGTATTAACATACCTTACTGGCTTAGCTGAAAGTAAAAAAGAAAACTTTATAGATGATGTTCAAATACTTATAACTGATATTGAAATGCCTCAAATGGATGGTCATACCCTTGTAAGAAAAATTAAAGAACATACTACTTTAAGAAAATTACCTTGTATAATTTTTTCATCTTTAATTACTAATGATTTAAAACATAAAGGTATTGATGTAGGTGCAAACGCTCAAATTAGCAAGCCTGAAATTGGACAGCTTGTAGACACCATAGATGAATTTATAATTAATAAATAACTATAAAAAGCACTAACAATATTTTTTTTAAGTTATTGTTGGTGCTTTACATATAAATTAACTAATTATAAACTCTAATTTCAACTTGTAATTTTATCAAGTTGAAATTTTTTATAGGGTTCTAAGTTTACTTTTAAAATCACTCGCTTTAAAACTTGGATACTCAAAATAGTAAGACATGCTCCGAATCACTTAGAATTCAACATTGCATTTTATATAAAAACATTTTAAAATTATGGAATAAGTTTAATTTTTAACTTATTTCTCTGTACAGGGTTCCAAGTTGACTCTTAAAATTATCCATTCCAAAACTTGGATATCCCAAATAGTGAGACATGCTCCGAATCACTTAGAATTCAACACTGCATCTTGTATAAAAATATTTTAAGGTTATCGAATAAATTTAAATTGGAGCTTGTTTCCCTATATAACTCTTGTTGTATAGCTGCTCTAATTTTTTTATATATTCCTCTTGTATATTTATTATAATACTTAAAACTTTATATTCAGAGGTTTCCCAATCATCCTCATCTTTTGTTATTCTACCTCTTACATCTATAAATAGTGCCCTAACATCTTTATTTATTTCTATTGCACATTCAATTAGCTCTTTTGTATTAATTCCGCAACTATGACTACTAATTTTATTGTTAAATTGAGTAATAAGTGATGAAATTTTATCATATAAAAAAAAATTTATTTCTTTTGTACTTTCATAATCCATAGACTCCTTTAACCCTTTATAATAATTAATTTTTTCCTTCTCATGTTTTTTTAATATATTTACAAAAACATTAAAAGAACTTATGTTGTTATTATTTTTAATATTTTCGTAAAAATTTAAAATTTTATTTGATGTGTCTATTACCTTGTCCACTAAATCAATTGAATTATAACCCATTTCATTTCCTCCTGCGTTCTAACAACATAAAATCTTTTTAATATTAAATTTTCAAACTTCACGTTGCGCTCATAATATACTTACGTATATTTCTATACTTTAGTTAAGTTATCATCATATTTATTTTATTGAATTAACAGCTATTCTGATACAATTTCTATATAATCTCTTTTTAAACACTTAGATTATTTCTCACTTTTTTCATATTTATATATTACTATATTTTTTATTTTAATTAAACTTTTATTAAATGATTTTTTACCTGTAAAATCTTAAAATAATTTTTACTAAAAGAAAAAATTTATCTCAATTTGAAATTCAACAACAAATTTAATCTACTTTTTATTTATTATGCTCACATATATTCCTTAATTTAATATGATTATTATCTTCTATGTAACTTTCAATATATAAAGAATTTAATGCAGTTTATAATATTAATCATTTAACTGTTTTTATCTTAATTTTTATTAGTATATACCCTATAAATATATACTAGTCATAACCACCCGTAAAACGGGTGGCTTGCTCAAGCCCTATAAGGGCGTATTACTTCCAACACCTAAATGGTGTTAGCTTTCATTTCATTCAAGCCATTGTGGACTGATTACTTAACTATACCCTTAAAAGGGTTCTCTAATTCTT